>CAVKMC010000276.1:0-2895 GCA_963657285.1 Agathobacter sp. | reverse complement strand
TCCTTATCCTCTGCAAAGGCATTGGCGGTCATGGCGATGATGGGCACCGTCTTCGCGTCGCTTCTAGGAAGTGCGCGGATGTGCTTCGTCGCCTCGCAGCCGTCCATGACAGGCATCATCATGTCCATGAGGATCGCATCAAAGGAGCCCTCCTTCGATTTCTCAAAGACTTCCACCGCTTCCTTCCCGTTCCAGGCTTTCGTGACAGTAGCGCCTTCATTGGCCACCATGAATTCGGAGATTTCCATATTGAGCTCATTGTCCTCTACCAAAAGGATATGGAGGCCTTCTAGGGACGTGGAGGCGCCTTTCTCCTCGTCCTCCCCCTGCGCTCTCTCGTCCGTATCGATAGCAAAGGGGATAGTGACGGTGAAGGTGGTCCCCACGCCCTGTTTGCTGGTGAAGGAAATCGTACCGCCCATCTTTTCTACCAAGCTCTTGGCGATGGGCATACCCAAACCTGTACCGCCGTAAGCAGTCTTGGCGGTCTCGTCCTCTCTAGTGAAGGGATCGAAAATCTTTTTCTGGTACGCCTCGCTCATGCCGATGCCGGTATCGGCGCAGGTGAAGACCAGCTCGGAGTGGTCCTCATCCTTTTCTATTTCCCGACAAGTGAGATGGATGGAACCGCCTTCCTTATTGTACTTCACCGCATTGCTCATGATATTCATCAGGAGCCGTTTCAGATGAGCGACGCTTCCGATATAGCGCAAATGGGTAACGTCCACAAGCTCCTTGGTGCAGGAAATCCCCTGCTCTGCCGCCAATTTTTCGATCACATTGGTGAGCTCGACCAGCGTTTCCTTCAGGTCGAAGGGCTTCTCATCCAGGATGATTTTCCCGGACTCCAGCTTTCCCATGTCCAGTACTTCATTGATGAGCTCCAGAAGCAGTTGGGAAGCATCGCGGATCTTGCGGCGGCACTCGTCCTGCTTATCCAGGTCATTTCTATAATGGTCAGCCACCTCCACCATGCCCACGATGCCGTTGATCGGCGTGCGGATGTCATGGCTCATACGCTGCAGGAATTCCGTCTTCGCCCGGTTCGCTGCCTGGGCCTTCTCTGCGGCCACCATGATGTCTTCGTGGTACCGTATTTCCTTTTCCTTTTCCCGCTTGCGATGGTCCGCATAGGAACGGTCCAGGAGGAACCACACCACCCCAAGCACCAGGCAGTACACAAACATCACCATGGCCAGATTCTGTGCCATCGGCGCCCACACGGCCGCATAGGGGATAAACATGTAAATATAGTAATCCCGCTGCTTTAGCATAAGCCCATAGGCATGGCGGCTCTCTACATACATCATATGATGGCTGTCTTTATTGGCCTTCAGCTCCTGCACGCCGGAAAGGTTTTCCGTATTGGAGCCGATGAGACTTCTGTCATTGGAGGCGATGACGAGGCCATCGCTGACCACCATGATGAGACCATCCTTCGCCGCATTGTAGCCGGAAAGGATATTCTGCACCGTCAGGTTATAGGTGAGGGCATACTGGGACGGCGTGTAGTAGTACACCGCCACCACGCCCTTCTGATCCAGTCGCCCACAGGTAGCCAGGTCGATGTAGCCACCACTGGGGAGATCCAGTCGATGGGCGTAAATTTTTTCTCCGTATTTTGCCGTATCCAGAGCCACCTTGGCATCTACCACCGGGTACACCATCTGCGCCAGACTCGGACGGCTATGGTACTCTTCTACGATGTCTCCATTTTCATCCAAAAGCATCATGCCACTCAGCCAGAAGCCTTTGGTATGCTGCGCCAAAAGCCCTTCATCGATGGCTATGCCCTGCCTCGCTTCACTCTGGAGATTGCGACTCACCTGCCGCGCACTTTCGACGAGGCGAAGGAGCGCCTGTGACTCCTGGGCTTCGTTGTAATTCGTATAGGTACCGCACTGGACTTTCACGTAGTTGACCGTATTTACCAGCTGCTTCTCTACATCCGATTTCCTTTGGTCAGAGAAATACATCCAGGAAATAGCAAATACCACCAGCCCGAGCACAAAGCTCAAGAGCCAGAACTTTTTCATTCGTTGAGATGGATTAATAGCCAAGCTGCTCCACCTCCAAATATTTCCCCGGGTCACTCAGATATTTCCCGATAATCTTCTCCGATGTACCGTCCTTGCGCATGGATTCCAGTGCTTCATAAAGCTCCTTATCCAGATTTCTACGGTCATTCTTGGAAAAAGCCACGCCGATGCCTACGGTCATCAAGGCCTCCGGCAGGATGCGGTAGCTGGTATCGTAGTCCTTCATATACTGGAGAATCGATGTCTCGTGAGCTGCCACCGCGTCTACGTAGTTCTTTCCCAAAAGCGTATAGATCAAGGCGCGGTTCCCCAGGCTGATGAGATTATTCACCTGGGGGATGCGAGCATCGGTGCGCTTTAGAAATATGCCTTCCGGCTTTGTGGTGGTCTGCACGGCGATATTCTTTCCTTCCAGGTCAGCGAGATGGTAAATGTCACTGCTCTCATTCACCGCCACCACCTGGCGGCTCACCATGTAAGGCCCTGCCCAGCGATAATCATTCATGCGGCCGATCATAGAGAAGCAGCCCCAAATGCAATCGATCTCCCCGCTATCCACCAGCTCGGTCTTCTTCTCCCAGTCGATATTGACGATCTCCACCTGGTAGCCCATGCGACCAAAGGCCTCCCGGGCCAGGTCCACGTCGATGCCCGTAGCCACGCCATCTTCATTGAAATAATTGTAAGGCGGATACCGGTCGCTCCCCACCTTGATCACCGGCTTCGGCGCAGCCTGCCTGCCTTCGGAAGAAGTGCCGCAACCGGCCAAAAAGGCAGCCGCCATCCCCACCATGGCGATCACTGCAAATAGTTTCTTTATCCTCATAATGCCTCATTTCATAAACCATAGTACACC
>CAVKMC010000275.1:0-2932 GCA_963657285.1 Agathobacter sp. | reverse complement strand
GTGACAAGAGGCTCTATATCCAATCGGCTTGGCAGATGAACAATGAGCCCAAAGAATCTTCGGAGCTTTCTTCTCTCACCTTGACAAAAGATTTTTTCAAAAAAATCATAGTCCGCATGGATATCCCCCATCAATTTTATGATGAGAATGGGATCCTGCACTGCAATCTGATCGATTTCCTATTGAACAGAGTCCCACTTTTTTAGGAAGCGTCAACCGCGAACCGACTACCGACTACCGACTACCGACTACCGCATAGCAAAAATCCCCGCCCGAGTTTCCCCGGGCGGGGATTTTCCATTTCTATTTATCTTTCCTGCTTCACATCTTCGCCGATGATGCGGACGTCCAAAGGCACGTGGACGTGGTACTTGTCCATGATGCGCTTCTGCACTTCGTGGAGCACGTCAAGGATTTCCTGGCAGGAGGCCTTGCCGTTGTTCACAACGAAGTCCGGATGCTTGGTGGAGACCTGGGCATCGCCGATAGCAAATCCCATGAGGCCGCAGTCTTTGATCATAGGTCCTACATAGTATCCCGGCGGGCGGAGGTACATGGTGCCGGCGCTTCTCTTTTCCAGGGGCTGCTTATTTCTACGGGAAATCTGGTGCTCTGTCATTTCTCTCTTGATTTCTTCCGGATTTCCTTTGGAGAGGTGGAGCTTCACGCCGACGATGATGTCGCCATTGTGCATGAAGACGCTATCGCTGTCGCCATAGTGGAGGTCATCCCAGCCGTAGGTTTTCTTTTCCTTGCCGTCTTTGGAAATCGCGTAAACCTCTTCTACCACTTTCTTCATCTGGCTGCCGTAGCCATTGGCATTCATGAAGACAGCGCCGCAAACGGTGCCGGGGATGCCGACAGCCCATTCGAAGCCCTTGAGGCTATTCTTTTCCGCGAAGCGAGCCACGGTGCCGGTGCCGGCGCCGCCGGTGGCAGTGATCCAGGTGTCTTCGCAGGTCATTTCCGGCTTCATGCGGGTGGTGCAGATGGTAATGCCGCGAATGCCCTTGTCGCTGACCAGGGTATTCGAGCCGCCGCCGATGACGGTGACGGGGATCTTCTCCTCGTCCGCCTTGCGAAGGATCGCCATGAGCTGCTCCTCGGTCTGTGGGCTTACGAATACATCCGCCGGTCCGCCGATGCCATAGGTGGTGTGGCGGCTCATAGGCTCATCGATTTTAATGTCTCTCTCTGTGAGGATTCCGTCGAAAAATGCTTTCCAGTCTGTCATTTCTGATTCAATTCCAATACATCCATACCCTGCGCCATTGCATCAGACACGATCTTCTGCAAATCCGCAGCTACCTGATTCCAGCGGATAAATGCCTGGAGATATTCCCGGGCATTGCTGTTATTGCTCACAAGAACGGCCAGTTCCTGTAAATGCTGATAGGATTTTTCATCCTCCTTCTGTCCCGCAAGCTTCGCATAGTCTGCCTGCATCTGGGCCATGATGTATTCCTTCACCATCTTCTTCGCTGCGTCGTCGCCTTTCACCAGCTCAGCGGCAGCGGTGAGACGCTTCATCTCATCGCTTTCCTTGATGGCTCTTGCCAAATCATATGCTGCGTCATAGGTATTCATGACTGCCTCCTTTAAATAAACGGCCGCTCTTCTTCAAAAGATGAGGGAAACCGGTCTGCCGCAAGGCTTCCAAGGCCACGATGGCCACTGCATTGGAAAGATTCAAGGACCTGGCCTCCTCGATCATCGGGATGCGGATGCAATCCTCCTCATGGTCCAGAAGCAGCTCCTCGGGGAGCCCCTTGGTTTCCTTCCCAAAGACAAGCACATCGTCTTCCTTGAAAGAAATATCTGTATAAGACTTCACGGCCTTCGTCGTATTATAGTAGAAATGATGACCCGCGAGCATGCGCTTCACGGACTCAAAATTCGGATGCACATGGACGTCCAGAAGATCCCAGTAGTCCAGGCCCGCTCTCTTTAAATGTTTATCATCGATAGAGAAACCCAAGGGCTCTACCAAGTGGAGCGTCAAATGCTCCGCCGCACAGAGACGAGAAATATTTCCCGTATTTCCCGGAATCTCCGGCTCAACCAAAACGATATGCATGGTGTCCTCTTCTAGAAATAGCTCCCGTACCGCTGCCGATAGCGATCGGTCTGCTCCTTACCCACATAGACCTTGAAGGTCTTCGCCTTCTGGCCGTCGTAGGAAATCTGGTAAATCGGTCCCGCGTCCATGCCCGTCACCTGCAGGCGATACACATTGTCGTGGAAACCGTCGTACTTTTGCGGGATAGGAAATCCGATCACTTCCACGCCCTCATTCAGCTGGAAGGGAGACTTGTAATCATCGGAGGTGAAATTTTTCGGATGAAGCTCTTCTTCTGTGAGTGGCTCCTTCATCTCCACCTCCAGCGTCATGTCGTCCACCACAAAGACGTGGCGAATCCCATTCGCATCTGCCGAAGCCGCCAGCCCCAGCGACAGAGCAAGCGCGGCGGCTATATATTTCATCTTCATATAGACCTCACATATTCCAATGCCCTCTACTGCACTATGGTATATTCTATCACATCTATAAAGAAATGCGAAATGGTTTTTGGTGGTGATTAACGCTATCGATTTAGTAGTCGGTAGTCGGTGCTCGGTAGTCGGGCCGCATTTGGCGCCAGCTTCACTTTCGCATCCCTCCCCTGCCTCCGAAAGCTGCTGTAAAGTTTAGGGGGTTATGCTAAGGGTTAGCATCGATTTGTTGCTCTAGCCTTACGGGAGTAGACCCTTGGAGAAGGGTCGCCCGATAGGGCCGGATAGAAATGCGCCGCAAGGCGCATAATCAGCACCAGCCATAAGCACCCTACGATTTGCATAAAGTTTTGCAACTTATCTTCTCGCTGATTGTGCCTCTTACGAGGCACTTCTATCCTCCGCTATCGCGCGCCCCTTCTCCAAGGGGCTACTCTCT
>CAVKMC010000274.1:0-2961 GCA_963657285.1 Agathobacter sp. | reverse complement strand
GTATTTAGGTTCAAGGGGAGGTGCGGCGCACAAATCAGAAAGCGCCGCAAGTTTGAAAAAGTGGATACGCATTTTCTATATTTCAAAATTCACGCCGCTATGTGAATTGATGCGGCGTACCACCCCTTGAACCTAAATACTTGAACCTGGAACCTTTTTCTCTTTTTCTGCTATAATACGAAAAGAAACTATTTCCATAGAAAACAGGGGAGGAAGTATCATGAAAGCTGATTGTGCTCATTGTCCGCATCATGCCTGCTATGTGCATGGCACGAATTGCACCGGCGTGAAGGAAGAGGTCATCCGCGGCGCTTACACCGAGGAGGAGAGAAAAATCATGGAGGCGGCGGCCTATGTGGAGGCCACCTTTTATAGTGACATTTGCCGCCTGCAGGAGACGGCGGAGTTTGCCAAGAAGATGGGCTATCGGAAATTGGGCATGGCCTTCTGCATCGGACTCAACGAAGAGGCGCGGTACATCGCGAAATTTTTCGAGCAGCAGGGATTTGAATTTTATTCCGTGTGTTGCAAAAATTGCTCCTTTGCGAAATCGGAATTCGGCTTGAAGCAAATTCATCCCGAGGCGGAGCACGAGCCTATGTGCAATCCGAAATTCCAGGCCCGCTTCCTGGCAGAAAAGGGCGTGGAGATGAATCTCATCTGCGGCCTCTGCGTGGGGCACGATACGATTTTCACCGCCAATGCCAAGGGCCCCGTGTCAGCTCTGGTGGTGAAGGACCGTCTCCTGGCTCATAATCCTTTGGGCGCCATCTACTCTCGCTACTGGAGAAAGAAGCTGCATATTATGGATGATGGGGAAGTGTGAATGAACGTGGGCGGTTTAGTAATTAGTGATCAGTGATCAGTAATCAGGGCGCATTTGCCCTCTTCCCAAAGAACGTATGACGCGTACTGATCACTAATCACTGATCACTAATTACTAAAGCACTACCGTTAAATCAAAACAACAAAGGAGGTCTTCATGGAAGAGCTACGGGAGAATAGCCTTTGGCGTTTCGGCGAGCGCTTGGTGCGCCGATTTCTTGATGACGATGTGAGCGCCTCGGCCGCCGAGAGCACTTATTATTTCATCCTGGGTCTGGTGCCTTTTATGATTTTCTTGGCCAATGCCATGCTTTTCTTTGCGGCGCCGCAGGTGGAATTTATCCTGCGCCTCTTGACCTATTTGCCTCATGAGGTGGCCATGACCATTGAGGGACACATGTATAGGATCCTGCAGGCGCGAAGCTCGCTGTGGATGCTGGTGGGCTTAGGGACGGCGCTGTGGACTTCCTCTCAAGGCGTGGATACTTTGATCCGCGCCATGGATCGGGCTTTCTTTGGCAATAGGAATAAGCAGTCCTACGTGATCGTGAAGGCGAAGTCCATGGTCTTCACCGTGCTCATCACCTTCGCTATGATTATTTCCCTGGGCCTCATCGTCTTTGGAAACGCCATGGTTTACGGGGCCATGATGTATTTCGAAATCCCGGCCCTCTTTTTACAGCTCTGGACCCTGGCGAAGTACGGCATCCCATTTGCGGCCATCGCTCTATCCTTGGCCGCCTTTTACCAATGGGCGCCGGCGGGGAGACGCCACGACTGGCCCTATGTCATAGCGGCTTCCTTTCTGATGACATTCCTGTGGCTTGGCCTGACTGCGGCTTACGGCTATTACATGACTCATATTTCCTCTATGGGCATCACCTACGGCTCCCTCATCGGACTTATCGTCCTTTTCGTGTGGTTCCACCTGACGGCGGAAGTTATCATCCTGGGCGGCGAGGGAATCATGGCTTGGAAGGAGAGGAAATAAAGGCTCTTAGGTTCATGGTTCATGGTTCAAGAAACGGTGTGATGCACAAATTAGAAGCGCCGCGAGTAGGGAAATAAATTTTGTGGAGAAACAGATAGGAGTAAAGATGGAGAAGAGAAATCGCGCACTGGATATCGCGAAAGGGATTGCTATTATTTTGGTGGTTATAGGGCACGCCATTCCCGATGCGACCACGAAGCAGGGGATCAGCAGCGGCAGCCTGGCGCTTTTGCATAGTTTGATTTACAGCTTCCATATGCCGCTATTCTTTTTGATTAGCGGTTATTTTGTAAATACCTTATCCACCGCATCGAGCCGAGGGGCGCAGATTTGGAAAAAGTTCCAGCGCCTCATGGTGCCTTATATTTTTGTAGGCCTCGCCTATGCGCCCTGCAAGCTTTTGCTTTCTCGATTTGCCAATGATCCCTTCCATTTGTCTAATCTATGGAAAATGGTGATCGGCGTGAATCCGGATGGAGAGCTTTGGTTTCTCTATAGCTTATTTGTGATGTCTGTGTTTGCGGTGGTCCTTCGCGCACGAGTGGGAATCAAATGGATCGTATGTTCGCTAATTTCGGGGGGGTATCGCAAATAATTCCGGAGCTGCCCGGTGATGTGCTTTTCTACCAGTTTTTCTTTTTCCTGGGAATTTACATCCGGCAGAATCATCGGGACTTGATTTACGAAATTCCTTTCCGCACCTTTGCCATCTGCGCTCCTCTTTGGGCCGTGCTTAGTCTGGCAGCCTACTGGGGGAGTCCTATTTCCTTGAAGCTTCTGACCGGTACCTTCGGCAGCATCATGGTGCTCTATCTCTCGGCGCAGCTGGCGAAGTCCTCCTCCCTTTTTGTGAGAGTGCTCGAGACAGCCGGAAAGTATTGTATGGAAATCTACATCCTAAGCGACATCATCAAGATCCCCTTCCGTATCCTCCTATGGTCGAAGCTCCATCTCTACTACACAGCCTTCGCGGTCTGCACGGCTACCGCTACCGTCCTGCCGGTACTTTTGAAGAAATATTTCTTCGTCCATTTTCCGATTTTGAATTTCCTTTTCTTCGGGGAAAAGCGTAATCGGTAGTCGGTGGTCGGGTGCGCCAGTTCGGCGTGCAAAGTATAGGCGTGGTGCAAGTCCCGCCCCAGTAA
>CAVKMC010000273.1:0-3017 GCA_963657285.1 Agathobacter sp. | reverse complement strand
GTATCTCGTTCTTCTCAAACCCATTCCCTCACTTCATACAGTATTTCAAGAGCAAATCCTTGAGCTCCGTCTCGCTGCTCCCCTGGCGGGACGTGAGCTGGTAATTGAATATTTCCAAAAGAAACCACTCTGCGTCCGCCTCGCTGACCTTCTTCGCCTCGGCCTGCAGGCTCCGCCACATCCATGACGAACGCACACCCAGAGCCTCCTGGATGCGAGTCGGCGCCACATGATTTCTTTCCATTTCCTTCAAAAGCTTTATCTTTCTGAATTTGGAAGAAATAAATCCCAAATTCTTGATGGTGGCCGTCATATCCGTGAAGACGCGGTCCGCGCTCTCCATGACTACCAAGGCCTTCTTGTCCAAGAGAGCGTCTACAAATTTGAAAATCCCCTGATTCATGTAATCCGGCAGCGCCAGCGCGAGGATTTCCTTCGTCACCATAGGGCCGTCGCACATCAGTACAATCTTATCACATTCCGTCTGCAAGAGCGGCAAGGAAATTTCACTCCACGACGACAGCACCGCCTCTAGGTACGACCGCGCCGGGAAATCCACTCGCTTACCGGCATTCGAAAGAAGGCGAATCATCTCGCCGGCCGCGTCCTTGGGCTGCATGAGATTCAGCTCTTCGCTGTAGCAAATATTTAGAAGCGTCTTCACCAGCTTCGTCCGCTTGTCCGGCTTGCCATCGAGGACGATAATGCAGAAAATCTCCGGCGCCAGGTCCTTCAAGGCCTGCAGGAAAGACGCCTCCCTGGGGTCCTCCTTCTCGGACTTGGAAATCCGCTTCAGAAAAGGCGGATTGTGCAGCACCACCGCCGACTCGGAGGTAAAAAGCGACTGCCCCGCCAAGGCGTTCTCATAGGCCTCGAAGCTTCCCTCTCCATCGAAAACCGTCACATCCGGCGGATTCCCATGGAAATAGGCATTAAGAAGCCCCTCCTTGCGAAGACTGGCAGACACCAAGTCATCGCCATATAAAAAAATGCAATTCCTTTTGTTCAGCTTTGCAGTTGCCATATGTTGGTTCCCCACTAAAACATAATAGAGAATTGAAATGAGATATGATTTGTTCCAAGTGAGGAATTAGGAGTGAGGAGTGGTGGTGCGGCGCACAAATTAAGAAGCGCCGCAAGCTTGAAAAGTCAGTGTGTTTTCCCGCTATCCCACTACCGTTATCTGTTTACCGTGTAACCGTTTTCCGGCTCTTTTAGCGGTAGTATGCATGGTAAACGGTTATACGGTGAACGGTTCACGGATGCGAGAAAGCAACGAGTCGCGTTTACATATTTCAAAATTTGCGCCGCTTTATGAATTGTGCGGCGCACCATCACTCCTCACTTCTCACTCCTCACTCCTCACTTTCGCAGCTTCCATTTCCCCTCAAACACTACCTCCTGCGCTCCCTCTGTATAGAGATTCACGGCCGGGATGTTTCGGAAATCGAAGAGCTCCATGTCCTCCCAGGCGTTCACCAGGCGGCTGCCGCCGTAGAGCACCACATCCGGAGAGATGGCGGCAATTTCTTTTTCTGATAGCATATGGAAGCTGCCGCCGGAAAGGAGGAGGGTATGCACCTTGGGCGAAGAGGGCATGAGCTTTTTCCCAGAGAGGTAGATTTCCTTCTCTCCTTCCCCAATGCGCCAGGTGCTGCCATTGGTTTCAAAGGTGAGATTTCCCAAAGAGAGCTTCGCCGCCTTCATGACCCGCCGCTTTCCCGTTTGCTTTTCCCAAAGCGGCGAGAGCAGCGCCGGATTTCCGGTGACCCAGATTTCTTTGATAGGTATCGTCATGGTGAGAGGCACCGTATCCTTGGCGTCCTCCACATTGATAATCAGTACATCGGCGTCAAAAATCCCCTCATAGCCCAGGAAGGAATTCCACTCCCAGTTCGCCGTGTGAGAGGACACGCCGCTTGCCTTATAGTATAAGATGTTCTGCTTCCCGTTGACAAGAACCATTCCGCGGTCCGCTCCCAGGTCCGGAGAGTACACGCGGAAGGACGGCGTCATCCACCAGGAAATACAAACCGAGAGAAGGAGCGCCGACCAGACTGCCCCCGCGCCATAGGCCAGACGCCGCTTCTCCCACAATTTTCTTCGGAAATAAAGCCCCGCCACCGTGGCATAGTAGAGTGCCACCGAAAGAGCGCTCATGCCGCCGGTGCCAAGCGATGCCCGCGGATGAGAGGACAGAAAAAAATTCAGCCGCAGCCCGCACCACATGAGATAGTCCGACACATAAAGCGTCCCGCCGGCCAGCGGCAGGAAAAGGAGCGACACCGCCGCCGCCAAAAGGCCCGCGATGATGACCCACTCCAGGAAGGGCGTGACGAAAAGATTCGCCGGGATGAAGAAAAGGGGAAACGCGTGGAAATCGTAGAGCACGATGGGCAGCGTCAAGACCTGCGCCGCCGTAGAAAGGGCGATCCCCTCGCGGATCCAATTCTTCAGATAATAGATTTTTTGCAAATAAAAAAGTAAGGGCCGATAGAAAATCAAAATCCCTGCCGACGCGCCCACAGAAAGCTGGAAGCTCACGTCGTAAAGATAAAATGGATCCCATAGGAGCATGCCAAGGACCGCAGCGCCCAGGAGATTTAGCGTCACCTTCTCTCGTTCCAAGAAGACGCCACCTACGGAAAGAATCCCCATCACCGCCGCGCGAATCACCGGCGGCACCAGCCCCGAAAGAGCCGCATAGAAAAGCACCACCACGATAGCGCCGATGATCACCAATTTCTTCGGAAGCCTTAGCCATTTCCCCAGGAAATATAGAAACCCGAAGAGCAACGCCACATGGGACCCGGACACCGACAGGATATGGATGATCCCTGTGGTCTGGAAGGAGGTCATCACTGACTCAGGGATCTCATTGTAGCTCCCACCGAAGAGAAGCGTCATCAGAAGGTGCAGCCGTGTGGCATCCATATACGGTGCAAAGGAATCCGCGAGTCCCTTCTTCATCTCCGCCGCCTTGCGCTCCATGCGGTACGCACCGCTATCTTCTACAT
>CAVKMC010000272.1:0-3019 GCA_963657285.1 Agathobacter sp. | reverse complement strand
GCAGCGAGAATGTCGTACTAATTACTGATCACTGAATACTAAATACTAAATACCAACCTGAAAGGAGCCCACGCCATGCCCTTCGATCCATCTCCCGGACTCATTGCGCCGGATTTTGAAAAATTATCCCTTCGCCTGCCGCCGCGGGTGGTCTTTGCCTTTCTTGGCGAGCGGCGGATCTCCGCCTTCGCCGCGGAAAAGGGCGGGAAGGAAATCGGACGCTTCGCTTCCATCACGAAGAGCTTTCCCATTTATGAAATCGAAACCGAGAGCGGCCCGGCGGCTCTCCTGCAGGCACCGGTCGGCGCGCCGGCGGCGGTGCTCATGGAGGAACGGCTCTACGCCTACGGCGCGGAAAAAATTCTCGCCATCGGCTGCTGCGGCGCCTTGGCCGATTTCCCCGAAGGCACCTTCCTCACCGTAGAGAAGGCCTACCGCGGCGAAGGCACGTCGAGCTACTACCTCCCCCAAGGCGAATGGATTTCCTTTGACGAAGAGCCGAGGCAGCGCATCGAAGCGTATTTGGAAGAAAAAGAAATTCCCTTCTCCCCCTGCACCACTTGGACCAGCGACGCCTTCTTCCGCGAGACCCGCGCCCTGGTGGCCCAGCGGAAACGCCAAGGCTGCACCGCCGTAGACATGGAAGCCTCGGCGCTCGCCGCCTGCGCCAAATTCCGCGGGAAATCCTTCGCCCAGATCCTTTTCACCGCCGACACCCTGGCCCACATGACCCACGACCAAAGAAACTGGGGCTTCCAAAGCCGCCAACTGGCACTGGAAATCGGACTCGGCGCGGTGATGAGGATGTAAAGGACAAAAGCCCTCTTCCCTGAAGAGGGTGCCCGAAGGGCGGGTCACCGTCCTCCTTCCCCACGACCGTATAACCGGTAACCGATAACCGATAACCGGCATGCTTAGGGTAACAAGACAGGTAGCCCCTATTGCCTCATCGCTGACCCCCCATTTTTCTCATGCCCTAATGGCCGGTTAAAGCCATTCCCCGAAATAAAAGAGCCGTGAGCGGCTAATTCGCTCACGGCTTTTTCTCTACCACCTCTGGGGGGGCCGGTTATCGGTTATACGGTTACCGGTTACCGGTTATCGGTTATCGGTTATCGGTTATCGGTTATCGGTTATACGGTTATCCCCTATCCCTTTGCCCGCTTACCACCCCGCGGGCAGGAGACCCGCCATGCTCGCCAGGGCGTAGACGCCGGCCGCGGAGAAGAGGAGGATCACGAAGAGCTGCATGGGACGCGCGGCCATCCAGCCGCAGGTCCACACCGGCTCTGCGTCGCCGTATTTCCTAGCGCCCCGAAGCATATAGACCGGCAGGATCGACATGATGATGCCGCCGAAGGTGCCGGCGAAGAAAATGGCGTTCACGAAGGACACCGCGCCATAGAAGGCCAGAAGGAATGGCGGCACCACGATGAAGGAAATCATCGCCAAGCGTGACGGCGCGTGGAATTCATCCTTCAGCTTGAATTGATCCACCATATTCGTCAGGAAGCTTTCGGAAATCACCCAAAAGGATGTGAGCATGGCGCAGAAGGCGAAAACATTCACCAAAAGATAAAAGATCGGATGCGCCAGCGCCCGGCCCCAGGAAAGGGAAGCGACTTCCGTGATTTCCGAAAGAGGAAGCATGAGGAAGACTGACAGCGGCACCACCGCGAGGATCAGGAAGGAAAGCCCAAAGCCTGCGAGGATGGAGGGCACCAGCTTCTCCGGCTGATGCTTGAAGCCGCGAGCCACCTCGGGCACCATATACTGCACCGCGTAGCAGAAGACAGTGATATTGAAAATCGGCATGGCGTAGGTCCAGTCGGAGTAGAGGATGTCATCCATGGGCACCCGGGCCGAGAGCATGGACGCCCCCGCCAGGACGAGAAGCATGGCGATCATGCCGCTGGAAATAAATTTCTCCGCTACTCCCGTGGCCTTGAGGCCGAACCAAATGACGATGGTGGCCGGCACCACGAAGAGCAAGCTCCCGGCCTCGAAGGAAATCCCCAAGAGCTCAGCCAGAATTTTTCCGCAGCCATTGGTGTAAGCGATGAGACTGCAAAAGCTCGTGGCCCCGACGGCGAAGAAGAGCATCCAAGAGCCCACCTTGCCGATATATTTCTCCGCGAGGCCCGAGAGCTGGAGCGGCGCCCGCGTGCGAAGAGACGACTCCGCCACGTAGAGCATAGACACCGTGGACACCAAGGCCGCCACGATGAGAAGAATTACCAGCACCGGCCAGCCCGCCTTTCGGGTGGCGTAGGCCAGGCCCAAGACACCGGAGCCGATGGTGGACCCCACGATCATCATAGCCGCCTCGACAAAGGTCAGCTTGTGAATTTTCAGCCCGCTCTCTGCTCTAGCAGGCGCGGCCATCACGTCAAGAGATTGCATGTTTGTCTCCTTCTTGGCTTGGGTTGTGAGTGAGAATCAAGGATAGCACATTTACCTGCCTCGACATAGCTAGGAGCTATGAGCTGGGAGCTTGGAGCCCGGCTGGTGCCCAGTAAGCCCGCTTAGCGGCAGGGGCATTGTGTCCCACGCCAAGCATGCCTACTGACGCTTGCCGAGCTCCAAGCTCCTAGCTCCAGGCTCCTAGCTATGTCGAGGCAGGTCCGCGGATCTTGTCCCTTTGCCCAAAACAAAAAGCGCTGCACCCAAAAAGAATGCAGCGCCGCCCTTTGTATAGAAAGAGCCCATAAAAAAACACCCCCACCGGGATGCACGTTTCCTATATGGATGCATTCGTCTCGGTTGCTCACAATCCAAGCGATATAAAAAAATATTTCGTCAAGCCCCTCGGATACCGCTCCTGCGGATACGGCTCCCGGCCCGTACTAGTGGAAGGATACTCTATGGCGGGGGAGATGTCAAGGGAGGAAAAAGTGAGGAGTGAGGAGTGAGGAGTGGCGGTGCGGCGCACAAATTAAAAAGCGCCGCGAGTTTTGGAAAGGGGGCGCGCGTACCTGCTTCGTCATAGCTAGGAGCTTGGAGCCTGGAGCTTGGAGCT
>CAVKMC010000271.1:0-3027 GCA_963657285.1 Agathobacter sp. | reverse complement strand
CCCATATCCCTTGCGCCAAAAAATTCCATTTGACAAACGGCTCCCCGTCCTGTATACTAAGCCCATATTCAAATTGAAGTACATGCTGTGAACGAGACGAGAGCTGATTATTAGCCTCAGAGAGCCGGCGTATGGTGAGAGCCGGTGCGAAAGATCTGCGATCCATCACTCGTGAGCTTCTTGGCCGAAGGTAGTAGGTCAAGGCGGAGGTCCCCGTTACGGATAAGCCATAAGTATAATGCAGGGTGGTACCGCGAACACGCCCCTGTCCCATAGTGGACAGGGGCTTTTTGATTGATACCGCCAAGGCACTGAGTATAAATGCAAGGTGGTACCACGCAGAAGCGTCCTTGCCCGTCATGGGCAGGGACTTTTTATTTGGTACATTATATGAAATGGCAAGCGATAAACCGGAGTGGTACCGCGCAACGCGCCTCTGACTGTGAAAGCAGTTAGGGGTTTTTATTTTGCAATTCGGAAATGCGCGTACCTGCTTCGTCATAGCTTGGAGCTATGAGCTTGGAGCTTGGAGCTCCCCCAGGATCGTCGGGGAAATGTAGTTTCAATGCTTGGCGGCTAAAGTGGCGAGCTTACAAGCTCCAAGCTCCGAGCTCCTAGCTATGACGAAGCAGGTATGCGGATCCCTCTGAACCTTGTACGTTCCCTCATGTACTTCCCATAGTCACCAAAGGGCCTGGCCCTATAAATTAAAGGAGAGAGAAAAAATGGAAATGAAAAAAATGATGAAGACTGCTGGTTTGGGATTGATGCTTGCGGCTGCTATGGCAGGGCTCGCCGGTTGCGGCGGCGGAGATAAGAAAGCCGCATCCACAGCAACGGAAGGCGCGAAGGTGGCGAAGGTTGGTTTCCTCAATGGCACCACCGGCGGCGTAGCATCCTATGGCCTGGCTGAAAAGGAAGGCTTCGACCTGGCCGTAGAAGAAGTCAATAAGGAAGGGAAAATTCATTTCGAGGTAGAAATGGCAGACACCAAGGGCAACGTGCAGCAGTGCGTGAATGCAGCACAGAAAATGATCGCTGCGAAAAAAGTCCTGGTCGTAGGCCCGCTGATTTCCGGTGAATACAAAGCCGTAGGCCCACTCTTCCAGCAGGCGAAGATCCCGCTCCTCGGCGCTGCCACCACCGCCGAAGGCCTCATCGAGATTGGCGACTACATGTTTAGAAACTGCGTGCCCGAATCCCAGAACATTCCCCAGACCGTGAAGAAGACCCACAAGCTCTTAGGCTACAAAAATGTGGCAGTCCTCTACTCCAACAACAACGAGCACCAGGTCTCCGCGTACAAGACCTTCGTGAAGGCTCTCGAAGCGGAAGGCGTGAACATCGTCGAGACCGAAACCTTCGCTGACAAGGACACCGACTTCAATGCCCAGCTCACCAAGATCCAGGCAGCGAACCCGGACGCCGTCATCGTAGCCGGCTACTACCAGGAAGGCGGCCTGATCCTGAAGAAGATGAGAGAAATGGGAATGAACCAGCCTGTCCTCGGCGACAACGGCTTCGTTTCTCCGGAGCTCATCAAGATCGCCGGCGCTGCAGCTGACAACGTATACGTTTCCTCCATGTGGTCCGCTGACCGCAACAGCCAGGCCACCAAGGATTTCGTGAAAAACTTCAAAGCGAAATACAACCACGACCCGGACAACTTCGCCGCTTGCGCATACGTTTCCGTGAAGCTCGCTGCCAAAGCTATGGAAGACGCCGGCACCACCACCGACTCCAAGAAGGTGAGAGACGCCCTGGCTAACGTAAAGAACTTCGAATCCGCCGTAGGCCCCATGAACTTCAACAACTCCGGTGACCCGGAAGTAGACCTCGTCCTCCTCAAAGTAGAAGGCGGGAAATACGTGACCCTGAACTAAATACGCCACGAAAAAATCCTGTCCAGTGTTGGGCAGGATTTTTTCGGTTTAGTAGTCGGTAGTCAATGCTCGCTGACGGTGGAGGTTGGTTAGCTTTCCTACCTGCTTCGCCATAGCTAGGAGCTTGGAGCCTGGAGCTTGGAGCTTCATTGGCGTCAGTAGGCATGCTAAGCACTGAAGTCAAGAGCTTTCTAAGTAAGCATGCTATTCGAGAGAATCATTGCGTCTTCGTCAAGCATGCTTACTGACTCCAGCCGAGCTCCAAGCTCCTAGCTAAAAGCTCCTAGCTATGACGAAGCAGGTAAGCATGTACCGATCCCTACACCGTCACCGTCAGCACCACTTCCGACCCGATCGCCTCGCCATCCGGATTGAGGGCCGGGGCGAAGGTCCAGGACTTGATGGAGCTCTCTACATATTTCGAAAGGATTTTGAAATCAGCGGCGGGGATGGTGTCCGACGTGAGCACCTCTGGGCGGCCGTCCAGCTTTCCTTCGGCGGTGATGTAGACCTTCACGGAAAGTGTGGGATGCTGATTTCTTTCAGCTGCCGCCTGCACCTCTTCGCTCATGTCCTTCAGGATTTCAGAAGTGGCATGGGCGGGCGTGGCTACCATGGTGGAAACGAAACGGATGGGGACAGAGACGTCAGAGGAAACGGATTTCTCACAGCGCTTCGCCGGCTTGAACTGCCAAAGCTCCACAGACTCCATGGCGTATTGATCCAAAATGATGGAGCCCGAGCTTTCAAGTACCTCCGGGTTCACTGCCGCGCCGTCCTCATTCACCGTGAGCTTTACCAATGTCACTGCCGAGTGGGGAAGCGAAGCCATGGCCGAGGCGGTCGCCTGATTCTGCGGCGCCATCTTTGAGGATTTCAAAGCCGGCGGCACCTGCTGCGCTTCCGTCAGCGGCGTCCCGTCCTTGCCCACATACACGCCTTCGGTGGGAAGTGCCGCCGAAGCGGAGAGGGAGACCGCGAGAGTAAGGAGAGAGGTGAGGATGATTTTTTTCATGAGAGACTCCTTTTTGAAAATGGTGGATAGGGCTGGAGGTTTAGTGATCAGTAATTAGTGATCAGGGCGTGCTTACCTGCGCAGGCATAGCTAGGAACTTTTAGCTTGGAGCTTGGAGCTCGGCTGGAG
>CAVKMC010000270.1:0-3040 GCA_963657285.1 Agathobacter sp. | reverse complement strand
CTGCTTCGTCATAGCTAGGAGCTTTTAGCTAGGAGCTTGGAGCAGGTCTACCCCACGGGGTGCTAAAAAGCGTTGTTGGCATGGAGTGGTTCGTTTTTGCGGCTAGATTGACGAGCTTACAAGCTCCAAGCTCATAGTTCCTAGCTATGGCGAAGCTGGTACGCGCGTTGAGTTTCCAAAATTGCGGCGCTTCTTAATTTGTGCGCCGCTCCTCCACTCCTCACTCCTCACTCCTAACTCCTAACTTTCATCCATTTCCCAAGCCGCCCATCAAAAAAGCCCATCCGAAGATGAGCTTTTATTTCTTAGTACCCTGCCATGGGCAGTGCTTGCTTTTTCAATTTTTTGAGAGCCTTGCCCTCGATCTGGCGGATGCGCTCGCGGGTGACGCCGAAGTGCTTGCCTACTTCCTCCAGCGTTCTCGGCGTGCCATCGTCCATGCCGAAGCGGAGAGCCAGGACGCCTTTCTCTCTGTCCGTCAAGGTGTCGAGCATCTTGTAGACCTGCTCGCGGCGCATGGTAGCCGCTGCTTCGTCTTCAGGCGATGCGGTCTTCTGGTCCTCGATGAAGTCGCCTAAGTGGGAGTCTTCCTTTTCGCCGATTGGTGTTTCCAAGGAAATCGGATCCTGCGCTGCCTTCTTCGCTTCGCGAATCTTGTCCACGCTGATTCCCATTTCTCTGGCCAATTCCTCATTGGTCGCCTCGCGGCCATGCTCCTGCAGGAACTTACGGCCCACGCGATTCATCTTATTGATGGTCTCCACCATGTGCACCGGCACACGGATGGTGCGCGCCTGATCCGCAATGGAGCGGGTGATGGCCTGGCGGATCCACCAGGTCGCATAGGTAGAGAATTTATAACCCTTGGTGTAGTCGAATTTATCGACGGCCTTCAAGAGTCCGATATTTCCTTCCTGAATGAGATCGAGGAATGGCATCCCGCGGCCCGGATATTTCTTTGCGATAGAAACCACCAGACGCAGGTTGGCATTTGCCATTTCCTTCTTTGCTTCGGCCGCCTCTTCCTTCTCCTCTTCCGTGGCGTCCTTGCGCTTGCCGCGCTCGATGGCTTTGGCCAAATTCATTTCCTGCTCTGCCGAAAGAAGGGGATTCGAGCCGCACTCACGGAGATACAGACGGACCGGATCGCTCACGCCGCCTGCGGCTGCGTCATAGGCCTCGGCCGCATCCTCGGCTTCCCATTCCTTATCCTCTTCCAGATCGCCGTCTTCCTCTTCCGGAAGCATGTCGTCGGTGAAAATCGGTTCATCCGCCTCTGCCGCCAAGTCCTCAGACGTCGGGCCTTCCTCTACATCATCGTCCTCGTCATCATCATAGACCAGCTCGATGTGATTTTCATTTAGGAGTTTGAAAATACTATCTAATTGCTTCTGCGTCAGCCCCTTCTCCTTAGTGAAACGGATAATTTCACCATAAGATAAATTGCCGTCCGCGTCCACTCTGCCCTGCAGTTCTTTTAGCCACTCTGCCAGCTGCGCTGCCTTAGTTGCCAAATAGGGACACCTCCTCTGATACCACGCATATCTGCGGAATCATATAAACACCCTCAGCATGCTCTTCTAATTTCATCGTTCCTTGCTTCTTGTAAGCCTTCTATACAGCGAAAAGCATATCAAAATAGGGATTAAGTCAGTAGATAATGATAGCACAAGAGGGAGGAAAAGGCAAGGATTTTTTTGTCTTCTTTGAGAAGAGGGGACCGCCCCATCGTAGTCGGTAGTCGGTAGTCGGTAGTCAGGCCTGATTACCTGCTGTCTCACACTTCCGTAAACGGAAATCGTAAAGCAGCAGTCAAGCGCGTCCTGACTACCGACTACCGACCACCGACTACTCCTACCCCCTTACTTTCCCAACAGCCAATCCAACGCGTTCACTTTTTGAATTCCGTCGTAGTCCATAGCCGGGTCCTCGTCCAGGGTGAGTAACATTTTCGGATAGTGATCCTTGATGCTTTTGAGCGATGCCAGCTCGCGGGACAGCGTCGCCTCGTCTCGCACAGTAACGGAGACCTGGTAATAGGTCATCCCCTTTTCATCGATGGCCACGAAGTCCACCTCCAGGTCGCCCACCTTGCCAATGTACACCTCATAGCCTCGCCGCAAAAGCTCTAGGTACACCACATTCTCCAGGATATGCCCCGCATCCATAGCCTTGCTCCCCAGAAGCATTTGCCGAAGTCCCATGTCCACGGCGTAATATTTATCCAGCGTCTTTAGATACTGCTTTCCCTTGATGTCATAGCGCTTGCATTGGTAGAGCACATAGCACTCCATCAACGCCGTCAAATATTTTTCCACCGCCTTCGAATCTATTTTCCGTCCATCGGAAGTCATGGTGTCCGCAATCTTTTTCGTAGAAAGAATATTTCCTATATTGTCATAGGCAAAGCGCAGCACACTCTCCAGCATCATGGTGTCGGTGAATTTATTTCTTTGCGTCACATCCTTCACCACAATGGTATTGTAAATGCCGGAGAGATACTCCTTCAGCATCCATCGCTCCCCTCGCAGCGCCAAGGCGTAGGGGAAGGAGCTGGTCTCCACGTAAGTCCGATAAGCCCGCGCCAGCTCCCGCTCGCCGGTGGCCTCCACGTACTCCTTGAAGGAAAGCGGCAGCATTTTGATTTCCACATAGCGTCCCGACAGCAGCGTCGCCAGATCGCTGGAGAGCATGTACGCATTTGAACCGGTCAGGTAAACGTCCACATTCTCCTTGATATAGAGACTATCCACCACCCGCGGGAAATCGGTGACATTTTGAATCTCATCGAAAAAGATATACATCATCCGCCCCGGCAGGAGCCGCTCCTTGATGTAGGCATATAGCGCCTTCGGCTCCAGCAGATCCGCATAATCATAATCCTCAAAATTAATTGCAATGATTTGCTCCGCCGCGACGCCTTGGGCTTGCAAGAAATCCTGATACAACTTCATCAGCGTAGACTTCCCCGAGCGCCGCACGCCCGTGATCACCTTGATCACCTGCTTCTCCCGCCAACGGATGAGCTGCTCCAAATATT
>CAVKMC010000269.1:0-3041 GCA_963657285.1 Agathobacter sp. | reverse complement strand
CCTTATCCCTTGAATCCTCTCATCGTGCTATAATGAAATCATGCGGAGGCGGCGGAGCTTCTTGGCTCGCGGCCTCACGCTCTCATCATTTCGATTTCTCACAACGGAGTCTCTATGGCTATTTCATTTTCGCGGCTGCATTTGATTTTCGGATTTCTTTTGTCGGCTGCCGGTTTTTATACTTGGAAGATCGATCACCTGGATCGAGCGGGGGAGCTTTCGCTTGCCGGGCACGCGTTGCTCGCTTGGTGGGACGCGATTCCCATTGCGGCGCTGGCGGTGGCGATGGCGATTCTCCTTCCTTATGTGCTCGCGGCGCTTTCCGGTGGCTTTGAGCCGCGACGTACGAGCGGGCGGAACTATTTTTTCTTCGCCTCGCTCCTTATGTTCCTTTGGCGGATTCCCTTTCTCTTGGCTTTTTATCCGGCGCCGGGGATGAATGACACGGTCTTCATGATGGAGAATCCTCTCTACGCGTCGGTGCAGTTTCCTTGGTTTTACAGTCTTCTCTACGGCTATGGCAGCGAGTGGGGAAAGGAAATCCTTGGCACGCGGGAGCCGGTGATTTTTATTTTTTCTCTCGCCCAGGCCGCGGCGATTTCCTTCGGCCTCACGGCTTTCGCCTATTGGATTCGAAATCACGTGCATCCCACGGCGGGGCTTCTGCTCTATGGCTATTTCCTTCTTTTTCCCATGGTGGGGAATTATAGCATTGCGGCGGTGCGGGATGGATTTTTCTCACTGGCTTTGCTTTTCTGGGTGTGGATCTTTCTGCGGGAATGGGAAAAGGAAAGCTGGGGAAGAGAAAGCTGGCTGCTTTTCCTCTCGGCGCTTCTTGGCACCATGCTTTTCCGCAGCAACGGGCTCCTGGTTTCCCTCGTGCTCACGGCGGTGCTCTATATTTCTAGAAGAAATACAAAAATCCTTTTCACTTTTCTTTTGGCGGCCATCCTTTCCGTAGCGCTGGGGCAAATCATCCAGCGAACGCACCATTGGGAGCCGCTCTTTCAAGAGTCCATGGCTATTCCCCTGCAGCAGCTGGGGCGGGTGCAAAAATTAAATGGCGAGCGGAGCGAGAAAACGATTTCCTTCATGAATGAGCTCCTTTCAGAAGAAGAATGGAAGAAGGAGTACTCGCCTTACACCGTGGACTTCGTGAAGTGGCACGACCATTTCCAAAGAAATCGGCTGAATCAGGAAAAGGGAAAATTTCTAAAGGCCTGGGCGGAGACGGGCCTCGCCAATCCTCGCATTTACGTGGAGGGCTGGCTTACGGAGACCTATGCGCTGTGGAACTTGGATCCCCTGGAGTACAGCGTGCAGTCCCGCTTCGGCTGGGCGCTGACCGATGAGAATACGAAGGACATGAAGCCCAAGGAGAATGATCTCATGGCGGTGGGAAATTTCCCCATGCCTGCGAAGGTGAAAGCGTTCTTTGGAAATATGAGCTTCGAGGGCAGTCGCTTCCTTGGCCCGGGCCTCGCCCTGTGGCTCACGCTCTTCGCGGGGCTTGTCTTCTATGAGCGCGGCGAGAAGAAGCTTCTCCTCGCCCTACTCCCGCTCTTGGCGAATACGGCGACGCTTCTCCTCTCCACCCCGGCGTCGGCGGTTTTCCGGTACTCCTTCGCCTATGTGTTGGCGTTGCCGGTGGTACTCGTATATGTTGTAAAAACGAAAGAGGTAAAATGAGGAGTGAGGAGTGAGGAGTGGAGGAGCGGCGCACAAATTATAAAGCGCCGCTTATAAAAAGGGCGAAGCCCACTTCTTAAACCCTCTTCCTTTGGAAGGGGGTGCCCGAAGGGTGGGGGTTGGCGTTCGCAGAAGGCTATCTCTAGAGCCAACCTCCACCGCTAACGCGGTCCCCCTCCTTCCAGGGGAAGGAGGTAAAAAAAGTGGGCTTCGCCCTTTTGAAACTCGCGCCGCTTTATGAATTGTGCGGCGCACCACCACTCCTAACTCCTCCCTCCTCACTTTGGAAAAACGGCTTTATTTCATATTTTTTGATTCAGGAAAGGGAGGGTTCATCATGGATTTAGCCAAAGTAAAACGCGCATTTCAGAGAAATCGGTACAAGTGCAGTGTGTTTGAAACGAAGGAGGAAGCGGCGGCGTATCTGAATGATGCCATCGATGGCACCACGGTGGGCTTCGGGGACTCCTTGACTCTGCAGGCCATGGGGATGTACGAGAAGCTATCCACTCACAATGAGGTGTGGGATGTGCATCACATCGACCGGGAGCACAAAGGCTTCGCATCGGCCAACGACATGTTCCTGGACTTGGCCCGCCATGCCATGACCACCGATGTATTTCTGCTCTCCGTCAATGGAGCCACGGAGAATGGGCTCATGGTGAACCTGGACGGCACAGGAAATCGGGTCTCCGGCTCCCTCTTTGGCCATAAGAAGGTGTACTTCGTCTTTGGCGTGAACAAGATCGCGCCCACCCTGGAGGACGCGATTTTCCGCGCAAGAAATATCGCAGCGCCGAAGAATGTAGAGCGCCACCACTTCGTCTGCGGCTGCAGCGCCCACGGCGGTGACAAGTGCTACGACTGCGGCGCCCCGGATCGCATCTGCAATGTCATGGCCATCTACTATAAGAAGATGAGAAATATAGAGATGGAAGTGGTGATTGTTAATGAGGAGCTGGGGTATTAGGGACGCGAGAAAAAGCGTGCTTGATGAAAGTTAGGAGTTAGGAGTTAGGAGTGAGGAGTGGAGGAGCGGCGCACAAATTAAGAAGCGCCGCTTATAAAAAAGGCGAAGCCTACTTCTTGAACCCTCTTCCTTTGGAAGGGGGTGCCCGAAGGGCGGGGGTTGGTGTTTGCAGGAGGTTATCTCCGTGGCCAACCTCCACCGCTAACGCGGTCCCCCTCCTTCCAGGGGATAGGCCGCTGAAAAAGTCCCCTCCTCGTGCATAGGGGTAATTTTTATGCAAAATGCGCGCGAAAGAATCGGGCTTGAGCGCCTCTCATCACGCGATTTCCTGCATAAAAATAAGGGCCATACATCGAAACAGGACTTTTTCAGTGGCCTCTCC
>CAVKMC010000268.1:0-3050 GCA_963657285.1 Agathobacter sp. | reverse complement strand
CCCTTCGTGTGGATAGCTTCTCTATCGACATTGCAAAGAAAATTCAGCAGGTCAGAAAGAGCGGCCTCACCCTGGCGCCGGAGGCCGGCACCCAGCGCCTCCGCGACGTCATCAATAAGGGCGTCACCGAAGAAAATATCATGGGCGCTTGCCGCAACGCCTTCCAGAACGGTTGGAGCAAGGTGAAGCTTTATTTCATGATGGGCCTTCCTACGGAAACCGACGAAGACCTGAAGGGCATCGCCGATCTGGCGAACCGCATCCACGAGCTCTATCACGAGGTGAAGGGGCGCTATGATTGCCGCATCACCATCAGCGTGGCCAGCTTCGTGCCGAAGCCCTTCACCGCCTTCCAGTGGATGAGCCAGTGCAGCGTAGAGGAAATCGAACGCAAGCAGCAGTACTTAAAGAGCCTCATCACGAACCGTCACATCAAGTACGCTTATCACGACGCGAAGACAGGCTACCTGGAAGCGGTGTTGGCCCGCGGTGACCGCCAGCTTTCGAAGGTCATTTACAAGGCCTGGGAAAAGGGCTGCGAATACGACAGCTGGACGGAATTCTTCCACTTCGACACCTGGATGGATTGCTTCGAGGAATGTGGCATCGATCCGGATCTCTATGCGGCTCGCCGGCGGGATGAATTTGAGCTGGAGCCCTGGGACCATATCGACAGCGGCGTGGCGAAGGATTATCTCAAAAGAGAGTGGCGCCTGGCACAGAAGGGCGTCTTGACCCACGACTGCCGCCACCTGTCTTGCAATGGCTGCGGCGTTTGCCCCATCATTGATGTGAAATTGATTGATCATAAAGAGGAGACCGGTCATGAAAAGGCTGTTTTTATCTATAAGCAAAGGTGAGGAGCTTCGTTTCCTCGGCCACTTGGACTACCTGCGCACCATGGAGCGCGTGGTAGTGCGCTCCGGGATTCCCATCGCCTTTTCCGAAGGCTTCAATCCCCACATGAAAATCGCCTTGGACGCCGCCTTGGCTGTCGGCGTCACGGCAGATCCTTTATATATGGAAATCCGCTTGGAAAAGGATATGTCCCTCGAAGAAGTGAAGGAGCGTCTCACCGCGCAGATGCCCAAGGGCATGACCATCCATGAAATCATCGAGGCGGAAATGGAGTGGCCGAAGTTTGCCGCCTTCTTCAATGAGGAAGCTTACGAAATGGAAGGGCCTACCACCGAAGGCGCGTCTCAGGAAGAAGCAGAGAAAGCCATCGAGAGATTTAATGGCCTGGACTCCTTCATCTATCAGCGCGTGACGCCGAAGAAAATCCGCGAAATGGATGTGAAGCCCATGATCCTTGCGCCCATGAAGGTCCGCATCGAAGGAAATCGGGCATACCTCACCTTCTCCCTCATCCGCACGAATACCGGCAGCGTGCAGCCCAAGGATGTGTGGAAAATGCTCTCCGAATCCTTCGGCCTTCCCTGGGTGACCGATGCCTTCATCTGCTCCCGCACCGGCACCTATCACAATGAAAACGGAAAGCGGCAGACGCCATTTGAAAAAGATATTTTCAAAGATTGGGTGAAGGCAAAGAAATGAAACAGCTCCTTCTGCATGTGACGCCGGAAGAAATGGTACTCGCCGTCCTGGAAGCGGGGCGGCTCTCCGATATTTCCGTAGAAAAAACAGAAGAGACCGACCTGGTGGGCCGCATCTACAAGGGCGTCATCAAGAATGTGGTGCCCTCCATCAATGGCATGTTCATCGACATCGGCGTAGGGAAGAATGCATTTCTTAGAAATAAGGACATTCTCGAAAAGACGCCCCACACCGAAGGCGCCTCCGTCCTGGTGCAGGTGGAAAAGGATAGCACCGATACCAAAGGCCCCTTGGTGACGGAAAAGATTTCCCTTCCCGGGAAATACGCCGTGGCGCTTCTGGGCACCGGATATATCGGCGTTTCGAAGAAAATCCGAAGCGAAGAAAAACGCAAAGAGCTTCGCGAGACCGCGAGCCGCCTCTCGCCTGCGGGTATGGGCGCCATCGTCCGCACCGCCGCGGAGAATGTAGACGCCGCTGCCTTTGGTGAGGATATACAGAACCTGGCCGACATGGCGGGCATCGTGAGCCGCCGCTACAAGGTAGAAAAAGCGCCGGCGCTTCTCTATCGAGATGGAGACCTGGCAGTGAGAAGCCTGCGCGACTACGACGCCGCGGAAGTGGAGGGCCTTTGGACCGACGACAAGGACACCTATCAGCGGCTGTGTCAGATGGGAGAGAACGTATTTCCGGCGGAACGGATCCATTACTACACCGGCCGCTCGCCGCTCTTTACGGAATTCCATGTGGATAAGGAAATGCAGGCCCTCTTTGCCCGAGAGGTGGAGCTTCCCTCCGGCGGCTCTATCGTCATCGACTACACCGAAGCGCTGACGGCTATCGATGTGAATTCCGGCTCCTTCAAAGGAAATATGCCCCACGATGAGCTGGCCTACCTCATCAATCGCAATGCGGTCCCTGAAATCGCGCGGCAGATCCGCCTTCGCGGTATCGGTGGCATCATCATGATCGATTTCATTGATATGGAAAAGAAAAGCCAGCAGGACGAGCTGGTGCGTCTCCTTAAAGAAGAGGTCCGCAAGGACCGGGTGAAGACCGTAGTCTGCGGCATGACCTCCCTGGGCCTTGTGGAAATGACCCGAAAGCGCACCGTCCACCGCCTGTGGCAAAACTACTACGACACCTGCCCCCTGTGCAAAGGCGAAGGCCGCATCCCCTCCGCCGAAGCCATGGCGGGAAGAATTCTCGAAGATCTGCGGCGACGGGCCGCTCAAGGATATTTCAAAACCGACCTCCTGATCCGGTGCGAAAGCGAAGTGGCGAAGCTGCTGGGGCAGGATGAGTGGAGTGAGAAGCTGAAAAATCTGGTGCATCACGAAGTCTCCGTGGAGGATAGTGGCAATCCTCATAGAGAGGTCTATATGATCCTCAGCAAATAATATACAAAGAGAGCCTTGATGGAAAAGTCAAGGCTCTTTATAATGGGCCCATTGTCAAGACCACGATTTTAAATTTTTTGCGCGCTCCTTGGC
>CAVKMC010000267.1:0-3052 GCA_963657285.1 Agathobacter sp. | reverse complement strand
ATATTGATATGGCTACCCTTCGACGTCTTCGTGCCGGATTCCGGACTCTGGGAAATAATGACTTCCGAAGGCTGATCCGGGTCGTTGCCATTTTCCACGGCTCCCAAGGAGAGGCCCAGCTTTTCAAGCCGCTGCTTCGCTTCGTCCAAGGTGAGTCCCTTCAGATCAGGAATGAGCAATGCATTGCCGCCCTTGCTGACGGTCAAATGGATGATTCGCTGGGTCTTGACGCTGCTTCCTGCGTTCGGCGTCTGAGAAATAACTTCTCCGGCGGGCACATCATCGCTGGCGATTTCATCGATAGACACCTTGAGATTTGCCTTTTGCAGCGTGCTTTGGGCTGCTTCTACCGGTTTTCCTACCACATTGGGGACAGATACATTTTCACTGCTCCAGAAATTACCGAAGCTGAAGAAGGCCCAGGCAAAGCAGGCAACGAAGAGAAGGGCCATGCTGATCCAGATATATCTCTGCGGCAGATTTCCAATGAAACGGGTGACCGCACTTTCTTTGGCCGGCGCTTTCCCATGGCCTTCTGATTTATGAATCGGCCTAGTCATGGCGCTGAAATCATGGGTGGCCGGCTTATAGATGGTGGTAGTGAAGCCCTGGGCGATTTTCAGCTCGGAAATAAAATCACCCACCGTGGGATACCGTTTCTGTGGATCCTTCTGCAGCGCCGTCAGGAGGCACTCTTCGAGCATCGGGGAAATGGCGGGATTATATTTCGTAGGATGGGGAATATCTCCCTGCATGTGCTTCAAGGCGATGCTGACGGCCGTCTCTCCTTCAAAGGGCAGATGATGGGTGAGCATCTCATAAAGCACAATGGCCAAGGAATAAATATCCGTCTTCTCGGTGATTTTATCGCCGGAAGCCTGCTCCGGGGAGAGGTAATGGACGGACCCCAGGATAGACTGCTTATCGATCACCGTAGATGAATTGATGGCCCTGGCGATACCAAAGTCTGTGACCTTTACCTTGCCGGTGGCGGTCAAAAGGATATTGTGAGGCTTCACATCGCAATGGATGATCCCATTTCTATGGGCTTCCTCCAAGGCATTTCCAATATCGATGGCAATGCGCACCGCAGTATCGATGGGGATATTGGCATGAGAATCGATGTACTGCTTCAGCGTCTCGCCCTGTACATATTCCATGACGATATAGTGGGTATCCCCGTCGCAGCCTACATCGTAAATGCCCACAATATTGGGATGGGTCAATTTCCCGGCAGACTGTGCCTCGTGGCGGAAGCGCAGGACAAAATCATTGTCCTCTGCGAAGTTGCTGTGCAATATCTTGACGGCTACCACTCGGTCGAGCAGTACGTCTTTGGCCATGTACACATCTGCCATGCCCCCGGAGCCGATCTTTTTCAGCAGCTCATATCGTTCATCTAAAAGCTTTCCGATCATTTATGTCACTCCACCGCATTATATCTGAACCAAAATAAAGGATACATTATCTCTGGCGCCGGCCTCGTAGACCTTTTCCATCAGCGCCTTGCCCAAGGTTTCCAGGGCTTCCTCCGAGTCCCTCGGCGATGCCGTCACTAGTGCATGGATATCCTCATCGGAAATCATACTGGTGAGTCCATCACTGCATAGAAGGAAGAGGCTCCCCTCCTCCGCGGGAAGATGTCCCGTATCCACCTTCAATAGCGAATCGATGCCCACTGCTCGGGTGATTTCATTCTTTCTCGGATGGAAACGCATGGCTTCCTTCGTGAGCTTTCCCTGCTCCACCAATTCCATCACATAGGAATGATCCACGGTGATCTGAGAAAGCACGCCTTCCTTCCACATATAGAGACGGCTATCTCCTACATGAGCCCAGAAAAGCTGATTTCCCGAAAGAGCGGCTACCAGCAGTGTGGTCCCCATAGAGCAAAGGCCTTCCTCCTCTTCCTTCCGCGCCAAAATGGCTTCATTGGCGCGAAGGATTGCCTCCTTCAGCAAATCCTCTGTCGCCTTGTCTTCGGCCTTTTGTGTCCAGTAGGCGGTGACTGTCTCCACGGCCAATGTGCTGGCGATCTGGCCACCTTCGTAGCCTCCCATGCCATCAGCTAACACGTAAAGCCCCGGCACGGACAGCCCGATGGCGTCCTCATTACTCTTTCGCACCAGGCCGGTTTGCGAATCCCCATAAGTCAGTATCATACAAGATCCATCCCGCATAGAAATATGCATCCTAAAAGAAAGAAAAAAATATAATTTCTTATAGTCAATAGTACCATCATGGCCAGTCATAGTCAATTTGATGTGATAGGATAGGAAAAACAAATAAGGTTAGAGATTTAGTAATTGGTAATTAGCGATCCGTAATCAGGATCTGCCGTAATACTGTTATATATGCAGTAATGGTAATTGCGTACTGACTACTGAGCACTGATTACTAATTACTAAGTCTCTAGCGCAAAAAACAGGCATACTAAAAGAGATGGAAAACGATTTCCTCGTCTTCCATCTCTTTTGGTATGTCCGTTTGGCGAACGCATCATCTATTATTCTACTACCGGCGGGAGTTTCAGCCTTTTGCCAGGCTGCAGGCTGCCGGGATTATCCAGGTGATTCAGCTGCTCTACTCGGTAGATGTACTCACGAATGTCCACCTGATTATTTACCTTGCGAGCTGCGATATCCCACAGCGTGTCATTCTGCTCTACCACTACCCACTCGTAGGTTTTCTCGCCATTCACTGTATCTGCATTCACGCTCCATCCACAGAAAAGGATGGTGGCTATCAAGATCCAAATTGCTTTTCTCATCGCTTCCTCCTGTCTTTCCTTTCGGTTTCTCTTCTCTCTGAGATTATATTACTTCATCAGGAAAGGGCGAACAAGAGAACAGAACATTAGAAATGTGAGCTCTGCCGTATCGCCGGGAAAAAATATTTCTTGAAATATATAATAAACAAATGTTTTCTTTTGACGCCGACTGTAGTATAATGGAAGAAAGGAAAATTGTATTTTTTGTTAGTAATTAGTAATTAGTGATCAGTGATCAGGAATACTCGCGAATCCCTGATTTCAAAACAGATTGCCTTATGT
>CAVKMC010000266.1:0-3083 GCA_963657285.1 Agathobacter sp. | reverse complement strand
CGAGGCACTTCTATCCTCCGCTAACGCGCGCCCCTTCTCCAAGGGGCTACTGTTTAACGCTTGCGTAAAGTAATTATTTTACCTTCTGGCATTTAAGCTGCTTAACTTAATAGCATTACTTCTTCAGGGGGGCGCACAAACAAAGATGGAGGAGACTACCGATTATGAAAATGTTTGACCCCGTATAGTATAATGAAATCAAACAAGGAAAGGAGGAAAGCAGGTATGATAGAAATCATGACCCATCCCATCGTGGAGGGGATCCTGTGCGCGGTGATCCTTCTGTCTCTTTTGGCAGAGGTGAAGACGGCGGGATTTTCCGGCGGGGCGCTCGTAGCGGCTTTGGCGGGGTGCATCCTGATGGGCTCGAAGTGGTATGTGACCGGCGGGCAGGTGCTGGAGTTTGCGCTGTACTTCGGCGGCATCGCGCTGCTCATTATGGATATATTATTTCTTCTTTCCGGTGCCATCGCGGCCATCGGCCTGGTGGCTGTGCTATCGGGGCTCTTTTTCACACTGGGTGGAAATATAGGGGCTCTCTATATCCTCTCGGCAGCGGTGGCGCTTTCGGCCATCGGCGGCTATTTCCTGGTGGGCCATTTGTCTACCAGTCCCTTGTGGAAGCGGATCAGCTTGCAGTCCAAGCTCTCCGGCAAGGAAGGCTTCGTGTCTTCGTCCCTTTCGCTTTCTGTCTATGAAGGGAAAGAGGGGAGGGCCATCTCCGTCCTTCGCCCGGCCGGTAAGGTAGAGGTAGAAGGCCACATCATCGACGCCGTTTCGGAAGGGAATTTTATAGAAAAAGACGCCCCCCTCGTCGTGAAAAAGGCGGAGGGGAATCATCTTGTGGTGCAGTTGAAGGGATAGAGGTTTGGTAATTAGGAATTAGGAATTAGTAATTAGCGGTTAGTAATCAGTAGTCAGTATCCGGCCTAAATGTTAAGGTAAGGTGTGTGCGCGAATGGCTGACTACTAAATACTAAATACTAAATACTAAATACTAAATCCTAAATCCTAAACACCAATTACTTAGAGTTTATAGGAGGTCACTCATGGAGCTTCTCGTATTTCCAGTGATTATTTTCTTTTTGGTGGTTATTTGCTTGTCTGTGCTTTTGCATTTCGTACCCATCGGGCTTTGGGTGTCTGCTTTGGCGGCGGATGTGAATATTTCCCTTTTCAATCTGGTGGGCATGCGTTTCCGCCGGGTGTCGCCGCAGATGATCGTGCTGCCGCTCATCAAGGGGACGAAGGCGGGGCTGGCTCTCAATGTGAATCAGCTGGAAGCCCACTACCTGGCCGGTGGTAATGTAGACAATGTGGTGGATGCACTGATCGCGGCGCATCGGGCGCAGATCGACCTCTCTTTCGAGCAGGCGGCAGCGATCGACCTGGCAGGCCGTAACGTGCTGGAAGCGGTGCAGATGAGCGTCAATCCGAAGGTCATCGAGACGCCGACGATTTCTGCTGTGGCGAAGAATGGCATCGAGCTGAAGGTCCGCGCCCGTGTGACGGTGCGTGCGAATATTGACCGCCTGGTAGGCGGCGCCGGAGAGGCGACCATCATCGCCCGCGTCGGCGAAGGTATCGTCACTACCGTAGGCTCTTCGGAGAGACATACGGATGTCCTGGAGAATCCGGATCATATTTCACGTACCGTGCTGGGGAAGGGCCTGGACTCAGGGACGGCTTTTGAAATCCTTTCCATCGACATCGCCGATGTGGATGTAGGTAGAAATATCGGCGCCCAGCTGCAGACGGACCAGGCGGAGGCGGATAAGCAGATCGCCCAAGCGAGAGCCGAGGAGCGCCGCGCTATGGCAGTAGCGAAGGAGCAGGAAATGCGGGCTTACACCCAGGAAATGCAGGCGAAGGTGGTGGAGGCCCAGGCCGAGGTGCCTCGCGCTATGGCAGAGGCTTTGAAGGCCGGCCACTTGGGTGTCATGGATTATTACAATATGAAGAATATCGCAGCAGATACAGAAATGCGCGAGCATATTTCCGGTAAGCCTGGGAATCATGCCGGCGCTTAGGAGGCTATCCTATGGAATTTGAGCCGATAGAAGCCATTTTCATGGTGATATGGTGCTTCTTCCTTTTCAAAGCAATCTTTGGCGGGCGGCGCAAGACAAAATTGCCCGAGCTGCCCAAGGAGGAGCCTACGGATATTTCCTCATCAGAAGAGGCGGGGGGCTATGACTATGAGAAGCTCCGCCGGAAAATCCGGAAGTCCTGGGGCGAGGAGAGTGAGCCGGAAATTCATTCCATGGACGCGGAAAAAGAAGTAGAAAAAGAAAAAAATAAATCTTTGTATTCTTCTCCTATTTCTGCTACAATGAATGAGAAGTTAAAACTTGGTTTAAAAACAGATGGGAATGCCGATAGGGTATCGGCAGATGTGCGGAAATGGCAGGCGGCGCTCAAGAGAAAGCCCACAGTGCGGGTGAAATCGAAAATGCCGGCTGTGGAAACCGTTCCCATCCGCAATGAAAAAGAGTGGACGGCAGCAGACGCGAAAAAGTGGATCGCCTATGAGGCGGTTTTTGGAGCGCCGCGGTCGAAGAGACCTTGGCAACCGCTTAATCCACGATGATTTTTATATTTCCCAAAGAAGGGTGAAGAAATGGATACTTTTAAGGAAGAGATTTATGGGAAGGTGCTCTGGGAGTGTTACCGCTCGAAAGTATACATTATCATGCTTTCACTCCTGTATGTGGCCATCAGTGCAGGCGCGATCCTCTTTGCTATGGAAGAGGGGATGCCGTACTACTTTTTGGCTGCGCTGATCATTCTGATTTCCCTATGGCGCATCAACCGGGTGCATCATCCGGTGGCTTTGGTGTGCGAGAGAAAGCTCCTAGTGGCGGTGCCCTGGTCTTTCTTTACCTTTGACTACTACATCACCCTGCAGGCGCTGTATATGCCGGTGGATTATAAGGAAGTGGCCGGCGTCTCCGGTCGTTGGGATCGCCTCTACATCGGCGCCCATGAAGTGGGCGGCATGGTAGCGCTTCCCGTGCAGCTGGCCTATGTGTCCCTGGGGGATAAGGTAGACTTCCAAAGCTGGATCGAATCGAAACAGGGGG
>CAVKMC010000265.1:0-3107 GCA_963657285.1 Agathobacter sp. | reverse complement strand
ACATTATATTTCATCTGTCTAATGCCGCCTTGAGCTCGTCCATGCTGGAATATCTTGGGGTCGTCGGATCATTCATCATCCTTCTGCCTTCCTCGATGGCGGCGATGGTTGTGTCATTGGGCACGTCCAGCTTCAGATCAAAAGGAATCCCATGCTCACGGATAGCGGTTCGTAGGAACATATTGATGGCCGTCGTCATGTTCAGTCCGAGGGCGCTAAAAATTTCTTCTGCTTGCTCCTTGACGACCTTTTCCGTTCGGATATTCAAATTTATGGTTGCCATGTGGAACACCTCCATTCACCATCAGTATATGCGAAAATAATGCTGGCGTCAATGCAATGTCATTATATTATATCTCGCTATAGCTTTGGGCTTGGCCGCTTTCTCATGATTAAAGGCACGACGTTTTGATGGGGCTGAGGCTTTGCCTCTACCGCTAAGCATGTTTATTGACACCGGTCAGGCTCCAAGCTCCAAGCTCCAGGCTCCTAGCTATGACGAAGCAGGTAAACGCGCCCTGATCACCGACTACCGACTGCCGACTACCGACCACTGGCTACTATGCTATAATAAGAAAAAAGCCCTGACGGGCTTCAAGGAGGACTCATGGCTACACGAAGGAAACGGACTACGCGGAAGAAGAGCAATGGGGGACATCCCTTTTTGCTACTTCTCTTTTTCCTCTGCCTCATCACAGGCTCGGCTTATGTGACCGACCGCATGACCAATGCGCCGGATGCGCAAGTGAATGTGGCGGCGGTGCGGCATATTTTCAATGACAAGGAAATGCAGGGCCTGGTGCCGAAGGAGGACCAGGGGACGCCGGAAAGCTTGAAGGAAAAAATCAAAGCGGCTTTCGGGAAGATCGTCACCATCGAAATGAAGTCGGATGACAAGACGGTGGTGGCGGCGGCGGACACCGAAGAGCCGAAGAAGGACGAGGATGTCAGCACTGTAACGATTGTGAAGGAAGAGAAATCGGAAGCGGTGAAGGAAGAAGCGAAGTCAGAAGCGCCGAAGGAGGAGAAGGAAGGTTTATTTGCTAGCCTCTTCTCTTCTAAGACGGAGAAAGAAGAAAAAGCGATCGCCACCGAAGCACCGGCGAAGGAAGAAAAAGCCGAGACCGCTCTGATTTCCGAAACCGGAAAGACCGAAGGAGTGAAAACGGAAAGCGCTCCAGCGGTGAAGAATCCGATTTCCTCTCCCGCCAAGGTGGAGACGCCGAAGGCAGTGACTGCGAAGCCCGCCGCGAAAGCAGAAGTCACCAAGGCGAAGCCCCTCTCGCCGGCGAAGACGAATACGGCGACCACCGGCCGCTTAGTGGTGGTCATCGACGACGCGGGCCGCGACCTGGCCTCTCAGAAGGTCTATGAGAATATGGGCATCCCCTTGACCTTGGCCGTCATGCCGAACCAGGTACACACCCGCGAAGCGGCGATTTCCTGGCACGCCAAAGGGCTCCCGGTGATTCTTCATCAGCCCATGGAGTCGGTCTCCGGCGTCGGCATGGAGAGTAAGGTGATCCTCACCTCCATGAGCGATGCGGAAATCCGCGGTATGTTAAAGAATTCTCTCGCCCAGGTGCCCGAAGCCATCGGCATCAATAACCACCAAGGCTCCAAGGCTACCACTGACAAGCGCACCATGGAAGCGGTGATGAATGAGCTATCCCATCGAGGCCTCTTCTTCTTCGATAGCCGCACGAATAGCACCACCGCCGCCGACGCGGCCGCCAAGACCTACGGCGTCCGCTATGCGAGAAACGATCTCTTCGTGGATAACTCTGCCGACGTCAATGACATCTGCCGCATGATCCGCGAAGGCGCCGAAAGGGCCAAGAAACACGGCACCTATATCATCATAGGCCACTGCCGCCCCAACACCGCCGAAGCCTTCAGGCAGATGGTGCCCAAGCTCTTGGCGGAGGGAATTGAATTTGTGTATTTGAGAGATGTGGAAAATTAGTAGTCGGTGGTCGGTAGTCGGTAGTCAGTACGCGTTTACCTGCTTCGTCATAGCTATGAGCTTGGAGCCTGGAGCTTGGAGCTCTATTGGAGTCCGGTAAGCATTCTTAGTGGGGATCCAATGACCATTCCGTGTTACATGCTTACTGACTCTATCCGAGCTCCAAGCTCCAAGCTCATAGCTCCTAGCTATGGGAAAGCAGGTACGCGGTCCCCGACTACCGACCACCGACTACCGACTACCGACTACTAAATCGATAGCGTAATCGAGGTAACAGCATGATCAACATAGCCATCATCTCCGGCGGTACCTCCGGCATCGGGCTCGCTGCGGCGCAGGCCCTTAGCCGAGACGGATACCGCACGGTACTTTTAGGAAGAAATGTAGAAAAAGGAAAGGTCGCAGAGGAGAGTGTCCCCGGCAGCGTCTTTATTCCCTGTGACGTGACGAAGACGGAGGACGTAGAGAAGGCTGTAGCTGCCGCGGCGAAGCTGGGGAAGATCACGGGGCTCGTGATTTCTGCCGGCATCTATGGGGAAATGCTTTTGGAAAATACCAGCGACGAGGATATTGAGACATATTTCTCCGTCAATGTGTACGGCGCCATGAAGCTTGCCCGCGCAGCGATTCCTCACATGCGAGGCGCCAAGGGGAGTATCGTCACGGTAGCCTCTGATGCCGCCATCCAAGGCAATGTGCAGTGCAGTCTCTATGGCGCCACGAAGGCGGCGCTTTTGGGATTCACCAAGTCCCTGGCCCTGGAGCTGGCGGTGGAAGGCATCCGTGCGAACGTGGTCTGCCCTGGCGATGTGGATACGCCGCTCTTGGAAAAGCAGCTAGAAACCTACGGCGGTAGCCGCGAGGAAATGGGGGACTGGTATCCCCTGGGCCGCATCGGGAAAGCCGAAGAGGTGGCTGAAGTCATCGCCTTCCTGATTTCCGAGAAATCCTCCTTCATCACCGGCGCCTCCCTCCCGGTGGATGGGGGCTTGACGGATTGGTAAGGTGGGGAGCGCTTACCGCTATCGGTTTTAGTAGTCGGTAGTCGGTGGTCGGTAGTCGGTACGCGTCTAACTATTGCGTCAATAGTGCCATGCCCTTTTCTCTGAAGAGGTTGCCCGCAGGGCGGGTGATGCATAGG
>CAVKMC010000264.1:0-3116 GCA_963657285.1 Agathobacter sp. | reverse complement strand
AATAAAAATTCAAGAATGATTTTTGAAAACGATTTAATCAGCGGTTCCCTAGCGGTTTAGTAATTAGTAGTCAGTGATCAGTGGTCAGTACGCATTTGGCAGCATAGTCAAATGTGCTAAGCCCTCTTCTCTGAAGAGGGTGCCCGCAGGGCGGGTGATGCCTGCTTTTGCGCAGAGGGGGCGGCCACCGACTGCGAAGTCGTTTGTGGTAATTCCCTACGTAAGCACCGGCGATAAACACGCCCTGATCACTAATCACTAATTACTGATCACTAAAGCAATAGCGCAATCACCACAACCACAAGGAGGGATACCATGTATATCATTTTGATGCGTCACGGCGAAGCAGAGCCGGAGACGGAGGAAATTTCCAATAGAAATCGGGCGCTTACCCCCAAGGGCATGCGGCAGGCTCGCCGCACGGCGCGGGTGCTGAGTAAATTCCTGAAGGACAATCCGATCCGCATTTACACCAGTCCTTACTACAGGACCCGGCAGACCGCGGCGATTTTGGCAGAGGAGTGCTTCGCCGAGGAAATCCACACGGCAGAGGAGCTGGTTTCCAGTAACTGGCAGATGGTCTTGAATCATCTGATTTCCGATGGCTCGCCTATCGCCTTGGTATCCCACCATCCCTTTTTGCAGTCCTACCTGCTCTCGGCCTGCAGCGCGGCCATCAAATTCGACCTGGCCGGCATTGCGGTCATCGACTACGACCTTCGCTGGAAGGAAGGAAAGCTGGCAGGCTATTTCACGCCCGGCCTTAGGCAGCTGAAGAAGGAGGACTGACATGAAAAAGCTTTTGACCATCGCCGGATCCGACTCCTCCGGCGGCGCAGGGATTCAGGCAGATCTCAAAACCTTCGCCGCCCTTGGCACCTACGGCATGAGCTGCATCTGCGCACTGACGGCGCAAAATACAAAGGGCGTCACCATGGTGACTAATACGCCGGTGGACATGGTGAAGGCCCAGCTGGAAGCCATCTACGACGATGTGCCGCCGGACGCAGTGAAGACCGGCATGCTTTCGTCCAAGGAAATCGTGGAGACCGTAGCCGATTTCCTTGCTACTCACCCCGGCGCGCCCTTGGTGGTGGATCCCGTCATGGTAGCCACCAGCGGCGATGTGCTCCTAGCGAAGGACGCCATCGAAACCTATAAAGAAAAGCTCATTCCTCTTGCGACTCTCATCACGCCGAACATCCCTGAAGCGGAAGTGCTCTCCGGGATTTCTATTGCCGATGAAGACTCTCGCCACGCGGCCGCCGAGAAGCTGATGGAAATGGGATGCGAAGCCGTGCTCATTAAGGGCGGCCACCGCGTCATGGACGCTGACGATCTTTTGTATGATGGGAAAAATTTTATTTCCTTCCAGGGCAAGCGCATCGACACCGAGAATACCCACGGCACCGGCTGCACACTCTCTAGCGCGCTCGCGGCGAGCCTGGCCAAGGGCATGAGCCTTGTGGACACAGTGACCGAAGCGAAGGCTTACATGGCCGGCGCCATCGCGCGGGCGAAGACTGACTCCGTTGGTCATGGCCACGGACCGGTGCATCACTTCTGGTTCTACGGAGACAAGTGGGGGAAGATGGAATGAAATATCCCTTCTTCGCCTTCATGGCACGGATGAAATATATTTCCCGCTGGGGCCTCATGCGGAGCACCATCCCGGAGAATGATGCCGAGCATACCCTGCAGACCGTCATGCTAGCCCATGGCCTGGCGGTGATTCGCCAGGAAATTTTTGGCGAGCCCGTGGATGCAGAGCACTGCGCCATGCTGGCCCTCTACCACGACGCCAGCGAAGTCTTCACCGGAGATCTCCCGACGCCGGTGAAATATTTCACATCGGGGCTCCACGAGAAATATGAGGAAATAGAAATCGAAGCGAGAAAGAAGCTCCTTGCTACACTCCCCGAGGACATGCAAGGCGCCTACTGCCCCTACGTGACAGAGCTTGAAGCGGATCCCCTCTGGCCTCTCGCCAAAGCCGCCGATACCCTCTCCGCTTTCCTCAAATGCGCCGAAGAGGTGCGAGATGGCAATCGAGAATTCCAAGAAGCCTATGAAAGCATCAAGGAGAAATTGTTTTCTCTGCACCTCAAAGAAGTGGACTGGTTCATGGACCATTTCGCGGAAAGCTTTGAGGATACGCTGGATGAATTGAATAAGGAAATAACAAAATAAAAGGACCGCCGATGGGCGGTTCTTTTTTAGTGGTCAGTGATTAGTAATTAGTACGCATTTGACGGAAGTGAGTTGATACGTGAAACTGTTTTTTCAGAAAAGAGGGCAAGGCGAAATGGACTCTGTAGTTAGACGCGTCCTGATCACTGACCACTGCTCACTGATTACTATCTTTATATTGTTAACATTGAAATCAAGCGCTAGTTGATATACAATGAACTATGTAAACTTTATTTCTTCATGAGATAAACAATAGGAGATGGATCATGACAAAGGAAAATGCAATTCCACGAAATGGGCGGGGCGCGAAGGAAGTGGTGCTCTTTGGGCTCTTCACGGCGCTCATCGCCATCGGTGCTTTCATTCGCGTGCCGGTGCCGGTGTGTCCCTTCACGCTGCAGCTGCTCTTCACTACTCTAGCGGGGCTAATCCTGGGGAGCCGGAATGGTGCTTTCTCGGTGGCGCTCTATGTGCTCCTGGGGCTGGCGGGCGTGCCGGTCTTCACCGAAGGCGGCGGACCGTCCTATATTTTCCAGCCCACCTTCGGCTACCTCATCGGCTTTATCGTCGGCGCGTGGGTGACCGGGAAGCTTTCGGAAATGGCCGGGGACTTTTCCTTTGGCAAAACGCTCTTCGCCTCCATCGCCGGCCTTCTGGTGGTGTACCTCTTCGGTATGGTCTATGTGTACATCATCAATAATTTCTACCTGGGCACACCCATCGGCATCTGGCCGGTGGTGCTCTACTGCTTCCTCCTCGCCGTCCCCGGAGACATCTGCCTCTGCATCCTGGCGGCCACCATGGCGAAGCGACTGGGGAAAGCGCTTGGGCGGTAAGAAGTTAGTGGTCGGTGGTCGGTAGTCGGTAGTCGGGTGCGCCAGTTCGGCGTGCAAAGTATAGGCGTGGTGCAAGTCCCGCCCCAGTAA
>CAVKMC010000263.1:0-3119 GCA_963657285.1 Agathobacter sp. | reverse complement strand
CCGTAGGAAGGCCCATCATGAAATAGAGCTTCACCTTGCTCCAACCGTTCTGGAAGGCGTTGCGGCAGGCTCCCATGATATTTTCTTCGGTGACGCCCTTATTGATGACATCACGGAGGCGCTGGGTGCCGGCCTCCGGCGCCAGGGTGAGGCCGCTCTTTCGTACCTGCTGGATTTTCTTCGCGATGTCGATAGAGAAGCTATCCACACGAAGGGACGGCAGGCTCACGCTCACTCTTTTATCCTTGAAATTTTCCAGCAAATGGTCTACCAATTCCGGCAGGCAGGAGTAGTCTGCCGACGACAGGGACATGAGGGAAATTTCATTGTAGCCGGTGTTCTTGATGAGAGTATCGGCGATTTCCTGCAGCCGCTTTTCACTCTTTTCGCGGACAGGACGATAAATCATGCCGGCCTGGCAGAAACGGCAACCACGGCTGCAGCCGCGGAACATTTCCAATACCGCCCGGTCATGGACGATTTCGATATGGGGAAGGATGGGCTTGTCATCGATGTGCACATGCTCCACATCTTTGATGACCCGTTTCTTTACAGGAAACTGCGCTGCCTCGTCGATGGGCTTAATGGAGCGGAAGACGCCATTGTCGTAGTAAGAAACCTCGTAAAGAGACGGCGCGTAGCAGCCCTCGATACGAGCCAGGCGACGGATGATTTCCTTGCGGCCGCCGGGCTTGCCCTCGTCCTTCCAGGCCTTGATGATGTCCACCATTTCTCCTACCGCCTCTTCGGACTCGCCGATAAAGAAGACATCGAAGAAATCAGCCACCGGCTCTGCATTGTACACGCAGGGGCCGCCGGAGACCACGATGGGATCCTCGTCGGTGCGGTCCTTCGCCCATACCGGGATGCCGGCCATGTCGATCATATTGAGGATATTGGTATAGCACATTTCATAGGGCATGGTGAAGCCAAGCACGTCGAAATCCTTCACCGGGCATTTATTTTCCAGCGTGAAAAGGGGAATCTGCTTCTCCTTCATCATGGCTTCCATATCCACCCAAGGCGCATAGACACGCTCCGCCAGGGCATCCTCTCTCGCATTGATGACGCTGTAAATGATCTTCAGCCCCAAATGGCTCATGGCCACTTCGTAGACATCTGGAAATGCCAAAGCTACCTTTACCGGAATTTTCTCATGATCCTTCACCACGCTATTCCATTCGCCGCCGATATAACGCGCCGGCTTTTGGATATGCATGAGCCATACAGGATCGATGGTTACACGATTCATTTCTTACTCCTAATCAAACATCAGCTTTTTACGCCGCAAATAAATATTCATCAAAAGTCCCACGCAGATGAGGTTCATCAAGAGCGCCGAGCCGCCATAGCTCATGAAGGGCAGCGGGATACCGGTGACCGGCATGATGGCCAGGGTCATGCCCACATTGATGAATATCTGAAAGAGCCACATGGAAAAAATCCCACAGGCCAAAAGACTACCAAAGGCATCTCCCGAAGCGCGGGAAATCATGATGGTCCTATATAAAAGTATAAAGTAAAGGAACAATACGAAAATCGCTCCCACAAAGCCCAATTCCTCCCCTATGACCGAGAAAATAAAGTCGGTGTGATTTTCCGGCAGGAAATTCAGCTGGCTCTGGGTGCCTTCAAAAAGCCCCTGTCCGATGAAGCCGCCGCTTCCGATGGAAATTTTCGACTGGATCACGTGATACCCGGAGCCGTAGGGATCCACCTCCGGATCCAAAAGCACTAGGATACGCATTTTCTGGTAGTCATGGAGCACGAAGAACCAAATCAAAGGAAATAGTGCCACCAGGGCGATGAAAGCCCGCTTCACCAGCTGCATCTTGAGGCCGCAAATATAGAGCATCCCAAAGGTGATGGCTGCGAAGACCAGACTGGTGCCAAGGTCCGGCTGGATGAAAATCAAAAGCGTAGGAAGCGCCATCAAAGCGGCCACAGGGATCAAGCTCTTCCACGTCTGGAAGCCGCTCTTATCATTGGCCAAAAGCCGGGCCAAGCAGATGATCATGAAGAGCTTGGCAAACTCCGAGGGCTGCAGAGTAAATGGCCCGATCTGGATCCACCGCTGCGCCCCCAGCGCACTGGTGCCTGCAAATTTTACCACCAGAAGCAGGATCGCATTGATGCCATAAAGCACCGGCACCCAGCGATAGAGCTTCCTATAATCAAAATACAGGGACCCGGCGGCGATAGCGATACCGCCGACCATGAAAATCCCCTGCTTCATGACGAAATCAAATTGCCCCGGCGTGCCATCGATATTCGCATGGGTGGCGCTGGCAATAATCAAAAGACATATGGTCCCCAAGGCCAGCACAGACAGCAGAAGAGTGCTATCGATGCGGCGCCAATAACGAATCAAATTCATAGGCCCTTATCTCCTCCTGTGCCATCTGTAGGCGGCGCTCCCGGACTGCCAGGAGAGCCCCTTCACCTTCGTAGGCTTCGCCTTCAGTCGTTCCAAATCAGCCAGGCGGATCCATTTCTCATACAAGCTAAGGGGAACCTCCCGATGTCCCAAAGCCACCTTTTCAAAAAGCGACAGCGCTTCTGCGAAAGCGCCCTGCTTGCTATAGTCCAAAAGCTCTCCTTGGTGCGCCAGCCGGTCCACCTCTTCAGAGTAGGGAATCACACCGGACAGGTACTCCTCATCCAGGGCTTCCATCATATCCTTAAAGGAAATCTTCGTCTCGTCTCTATCGGAAAACTGATTCAAAAGGAAGGAGCATTTCCCCTCTCGTCCGCCCAGGGCGAAAAGCTGCTCTGCATTTCTTTTCGACGCCCAGGACGGCGCCACCACCAGGAAAAGATGGTCCGACACCTTGGCGGCGTAGCGGATGCCATCGCCCTTTCCGGCGGGACAATCCATGAGGATGTAGTCATAGGTATTCTCCACATCCTCCAACACCGTATCGATGGCAGCGGCGAAAATGGTTTCCCACACATCTGCCGGCGCAGCGGGGATGAAGTCCAGCCCCTCGGCTGCCGGAAGCACCACGTCCGAGAGGAAGCACTTCCCCTTCGCAAAGTCCAGGATGTGATAGAAGCAATCATTTTCCAAGCCCAGGATGAGATCCATATTTCTCATGCCCATATCCCCATCGATGAGG
>CAVKMC010000262.1:0-3149 GCA_963657285.1 Agathobacter sp. | reverse complement strand
GTGACGATACGATTCTAAGAGAAAAATTAATTTACACACTAATATGGACTTGACTTCTTGATAGCTACATAGGACTGGACTCCTTACAAATTATTGCTGGATATATTTTTTGAATTGATGTTGCCATGCAAATTACATATAATATAAGTACAGAGCAATGAAAGGAGCTGGTACTTATGGCAACTACAACCAATTTCAGCGTCCGTATGGATAGCGACATCAAGAAACAGTGTGAAGCCTTGTATAGTGAGCTGGGGATGAATTTGACCACGGCGATCAATGTGTTTCTCCGTCAGTCTCTTCGCGTCGGCGGTTTGCCTTTTGATGTTCGTGTCGAGCGGCCCAACAAGGAAACCATAGCAGCCATGGTTGAGGCAGAGCGCATTGCTCGCGATCCGTCGGTGAAAAAATATTCTGATGTGGAAGAAGCGCTGAGGGAATTAAAAGCATGAGCCGTTTGAAAATCATTTGGACCGGCCAGTTCAAGCGGGATTATAAATTGGCAATGAAGCGTCATTTGCCCATCGAGAAATTGGATAATGTAATCCGGCTCTTGGCTGCCGGTGAGTTATTGCCGAAGAGAAATAAAGATCATAGTCTCACCGGGGATTGGGTGGGACATCGCGAGTGCCATGTGCAGCCGGATTGGCTTCTGATTTATCGTATCGAAAATGATCTTCTGATCTTAACTCTTTCGCGTACCGGAACGCATAGTGATCTTTTTGGAAAATAAAAAGTCATCTGCCTACTTACAGCAGATGATTTTTTGTTTTGCCTTTTTATTCTTCGTGGACGTAGAAGCTATTTCGTCCGCTGCCCTTTTTGGAAATGAATCCTTCATCTCGAAGTTTTCTGAGGGCACTCATGATGGAGGAACGTCCGGCGGTGGGGCAGTGGGCGATCACATCGGCGCTGGTGAATTTGCCGAGCTTCTCTGCGCAATAGGCTTTGACAATGTCGTAAGCGCTGCTTTTATTTCTTTCCGTCATGTATCCGACGCGCTCTTCAAATTCTATGTAGCAGGAGAGAATGATCTGCAAGAAATATCGGATGAAGGGAGTGGGATCATTTTTCCCCTCTGACCAAAAGGCATCGGCCGCTTGCAAAGTGTCGTAGTATCGATCCTTGGTCTTCTCGATTTCTTTTTCGATGCTGATGTATTTCCCGACGGCGTATCCATTTTGATAGAGCAGGAGGAGCGTGAGCAGGCGGCTCATGCGGCCATTGCCATCGTTGAAGGGATGGATGCAAAGGAAATCGCAAATGAATGTGGGGATGAGGAGCAGCGGGTCGATCAGCTCCTTGGCGATGGCTTCTTCATAGGTTTGGCAAATATTTTCTATGGCGTGCGGCGTGTCGTAGGGCGCCGGCGGGGTGAAGCGCGTGATGACGGTGCCGTCTTCTCTCGTCTCGTTGATATAGTTTTGCACATTTTTGAAATGTCCGCCGTAGGAAAAGCCGGCTCGCTTCATGAGATCGCGATGGAGCTGCAGGATGAAGGCGGGCTTGATGGGAATGTACTCATAGCTTTCGTGAATGGTGGTAAGCACATCTCGGTAGCCCATGATTTCCTCTTCGCTTCGATTGCGTGGCGTTGTCTTTTCTTCGAAGAGCTGCTTCATTCGTGTGCTGGTGGTCACGATGCCTTCGATTTTGTTCGAAGCCTCTGTACTTTGTATCCGCGCCACCTCGACAAGGCGCGTAAGCTCTATCGGCTTTTGCCGGATGAATAAATCCTGCCGGCCCTTACATTCATGAATTTTTGCTACCAGCCGCAAAATATCTACATCCCACGGCTTGCTGAGCAGCCGGCTATAATCAAATGTTCTCATAGAAAAATCCTTTCGTCCAATGAGCTTGCTCTTTTGTCCAATTTTATTACTTTTTGGACGAAAGAGCAAGCTCGTTGGACGAAAGGAAGGGTAGGGAGGGAGAACGGTGGCGGTTTAGTAATCAGTGATCAGTAGCCAGTAATCAGTACGCATTTGGCTGCTTTGCCACTTACGCTAAGCCCTCTTCTCTGAAGAGGGTGCCCAAAGCGCGGGTGATGGTGGGGCTTCCGTCAAACGCGCCCTGATCACTAATCACTGACTACTAATTACTAAATCGATAGCGTAGACACTCCTACTTTCCGTACACTTCCTTCGGGAAATCATACCAGGTCACTTCGTGATTGTCCTCGGGGTTGATGGCGATGTGGGCGAAGGCGGAGTCCTTGGCAGCGCCGTGGAAGTGGATGACGCCGGGCGGGCAGAAGACCACGTCGCCGGGATGGAGGATTTGAAGCGCGCCGCCCTGCAGCTGGTGGTAACCTATGCCATCGGTGGCGATGAGGACCTGACCGTTCTTGTGGCTGTGCCAGCGGTTGTAGGTCCCTTTGGGGAAGGCTACATAGTTCCACGCCGGGGAATCGGCTTCGTTGGGCGTGGGAAGGAGCGTGCACAGGTACACGGGCTTATTGAAATTGGGGGATTCGAATTTCTTCACCGATTGGCCGAATAGGAATTCCTTTTTCGTTTTTCTTGGAGCTGCGCCCTTTTCTTTGGCAGTATTGGCGGCGTCATATTCCTCCTCGGTCAGCTTACCGGTGTGTGGGGCGGCGCCTGCCTCCGGTTTCCAGTGGGCGTCATAGACGACGAATTGCTGGAAATCGGAATCCTTGGCGGCGCCATGGAAGTGGCTGACGCCGGCGGGGATCTCCACCACGTCGCCGGGGTTGATGCGGATGGGCGCTTCGCCATAGGCTTGGTAGAGCCCGGTGCCGGCGATGCCGATGACGGTCATGGCACCGTGGACATGCCAGCCGCTGTGACTTCCGGCGGCGAAGCTGATCATATTGGTCTGCGGAAGCGCATAACCGCTGTCAGCGGGGATGAGGTCATTGCGGTGCACCGTGCCCACGAAGCGAGCGGATACGTCCTGTCCTAAGGGGAGAGGCAGCGCCTCGGCGGCCGATGCAGCGGAGCACAAGGCAGTGCACAGGAAGAGAGTGGTCAAGAGTTTGCGTGTGTTCATAAGGCCCTCCTTTTGGAAATAGTGATTAGTGATCAGTAATTAGTAATTAGTAATTAGTAGTCGGGACGCGTATTCCGCTATGTAACCTCCTTCCTTTGGAGAGGCCACTGAAAAAGTCCTGTTTCGATGTATGG
>CAVKMC010000261.1:0-3165 GCA_963657285.1 Agathobacter sp. | reverse complement strand
AGCTATGACGAAGCAGTCAAATGCGCCTTATCCCTTATCCCTAAACTCTCCTTGCCCTCCTCCCCTCCCTCCTTTATAATAGAGCCAGAGTAGAACACATTTCCTATTCTTATGATAAAGGAGGTTTTTCTTATGAAAAAAATCATTGCATCCTGCGCCCTGGCCCTCGCTCTGGCCACCGGCTTCTCTGCATCTGCAAACTGGGTCGCCGGGGAGCCCACCACCTTGGCAGTCACCGACACGGTGGTGAGAGACAATGAGGTGATCCCCACCAATGGCGCCCAGGCGGCGTTCCACCTGTCCTTGACATCGGACCAGAAGCTCGATGCCAACCTGTCCTTCCACAAGGACGCGGCAGTGGATCTCACATTCACCACCAAAGCATCAGAGAACACGCTGCTCCTCGAAGAAGTGCCGGTCCACATCTATCAAGACTCCGGCTACCGTGATGCCGGCGTCACCATCATCCCCTTCGTGAATGATAGCAATGGCCTGCGCTTCTACCTCATCGACACCGGTGACGTGAATGGCGCATATGTAGTCTCCTACAAGAAAGGCCAGTTCAAGCAGGTATTCTCCGGCAAGGATCTCGCCTACGAATCCCTCACCTGCTCCTTCGACGTAGAAAAGAAATCCATCCTCTTCCACGCCGGCGACACCACCTACAACCTTTCCTATGATAGCAAGGAAGGAAAGTTTGTAGCGGAAAAGCAGTAGTCGGTAGTCGGGGGTTAGTAGTCAGTGATTAGTGATCAGTGATCAGTACGCGTCTGACTGCTTCCCCATCAACGCTTTTATCCCTTCAGCGAGTTTGAGTCAGCAGGTAAGCACGTACTGACCACTGACCACTAAATACGAATTACTAACGCGAAAACGCCAAGAGGCACAACCTTCCTCTTGGCGCTTTTTGCATTCTTATTTCTTCTTTTTCTCTTCCTTTGGTGCGGCTTCCGTTTTTTCCACCTTCGGATGCTTGTGACTGTCTTGCTTGTCCTGCTTATCCGATTTTTTCTTTTCCTTTTCCTTTTTGTCTTTTTCCTTCTTCACTTTCTTGTCTTTGCGGTGGCGAGGCTTTGTGAGCTTCCCGCCAGAGGCGGCTTCGATTTCTCGGATCTCTTCCTGGCGATCCGCTTCCGCTTCCTCGGCGGCCAGGCGGCCGGACTCGGCGTCGGCGGCTTCCTTCTGCGCCGTCAGGGCTTCGGCGTGTTCCTTATTCACGTCGGCTTCGCTCATCCGCGGGAGGATGACGGTGACGGTGGTGCCTTCGCCTTCCACGCTTTCGATGGAGAGCTCGCCCTTGTGCTTCTCTACGATGTGCTTGCAAATGGCCAGACCCAGACCGCTGCCGCCGGTGGATTTGTTGCGGCTTTCGTCAGCCCGATAGAAGCGCTCGAAGACGCGGCCCTGCTTGTCCTTCGGAATGCCGATGCCGGTATCGGAAATAGTGAGGATCATCTTGTCCTCTTCCAACGGCGCCAGACGAGCGGAGACATGGCCGCCTTCGTTGTTGTATTTCACCGCGTTGTCCAAAAGGTTCATGACGAGCTCTGAGAGCAGCGCCCCATTGCCATAGGTGTAGAGAGTATCCGCATCCACATGGATAGACACGCCCTTCGCATTTGCCTGGGGCTGGATGAGATCGGCGGCGTAGCGCACCAAACTATCCACGGAAATCGTTTTCCAGGTGATGGTAGTTTCCGTTTCCTCCACCTTGGACAGATGCATGATCGTATCGATCAAGGTGAGCATCCGCTGGGATTCATTCATGATGCGGCTGCCGAAGAGGCGCACGTCCTCCGGCTTCTGGTACATGCCATTGGCGATCATTTCCGCAAAGCCGCTGATGGATGTGAGCGGCGTCTTCAGCTCGTGAGAAACATTGGCCGAGAATTCGCGGCGCATTTTTTCTGCCATGTAGGAGGCCGTCATATCGCGGAGCACGATGAGGAGCCCGGTCTCTCCATCGGCCAATTCAATTTTATTCATGACGAGACGGAAGGGCTTCCCGAAAAGGTTCATGGTGTATTCCTGCTTGCCCTCGGTGCGGTAAGCCTTGCCGATGACGCGAAGCCAGTCCTCATCATGGTAGAGGCTCGCCACACGGCGATAGCGCTTGTCCTCATTGGGGTGGAAGGTGTCCTCTACGGTCTTGTTGTAGTCCACGATTTCCTTTTGTGCATTCAGAAGGATGATGCCGTCAGTGATGGTATCCACCACGATGCGGATCGTATTTCTTTCTTCCTCGATATCCTCCAAATAGTTCTCGATGGCATCATGCTGCTCCTCCACCTTGCGGATCAAGGGCTGCAGCTCCTTGTACTCCGCCGGCACCTCCTTCACCTTCTCGCCATTCATGATGCGCTGCACCAATTCGCCAAGGAGATGGAAAGGCTTCAGGATTTTTTCCGTCTCCCTTTCCGCAGCCGCCAGGCACCCTACGGTGAAGACTAGAAGAAATACGAGGATTTCCGGCAAATACGCCGAGTAGCCCCGATAATTCACCATACGGCGGGACGAGAGCCGCAGCACCGTGCCATCATCGGCCTTGACAGCGTAGTAGCTCTTCGGCTTGTCGAAGGAGTCCTTGTGCACCTCGTGGCCCATGCCTTCCGCAAAGGCCTGCTTCACCTCGCCGCTGGCCGCATAGTTTTCATCCTTGTTGTCACTGTCGTAGAGGACGCTGCCATCGGTGTCGAGCCATACGATATGGATCTCATTTCCATTCTTCTCGAAGGCCCAGCGGAGATAGTCCAGGCTATCCCCCTTGCGCTCCTTGGAAATAGCGCCGGACATGTTCGTGGTCACTTGCCCCAGCTCATGGCTGATCTGCTCCTGCATGCCCTGGTAGTATAAAATCCCTGACAAAATAAAAGTCAGCACCACCGCAGCGATGCCCATGAATAATAAGCTTTGATAAATCCTTCCTCTCATGCCATTCTCCTATGTTTCATTTCCAATCAAACGTTGGTGGGTTTAAGTAGTCGGTGGTCGGTGGTCGGTAGTCGGGACGCTCCTTCTGCAATGTAACCTCCTTCCTCTGGAAGGAGGGGGACCGCGTGAGCGGTGGAGGTTGGCCCTCGTTTACCTGCTTGCAAGCCAACCCCCCTGCCCCCCCTTCCAGAGGATAGGCCGCTGAAAAAGTCCCCTCCTCGTGCATAGTGGTAA
>CAVKMC010000260.1:706-3197 GCA_963657285.1 Agathobacter sp. | reverse complement strand
TCTATGCTCCTCACCTCCGCGGCGCTTCCTTCCATCGCTGACGATTTGGAAGATGAGCTGACGGATATCCAGGGACAGATCGACGAATCCCGGGCCACCCAGGCCAGCTGGCAGGAAGTGATCGAGCAGGTGGCAGTCAAGCTCAAAGCCATCCAGGCAGAGCTGGACGTAGCCACTGCGCGGCTCACGGAAATCCAGAATGAGCAGGCGAAAATCAATGCCCAGATCCGCCAGACCGAGGAGGACATCCGCAAGGCCGAGGCCTACCTGGCCCAGCGCCAGCAGGTCCTGAGCCTCCGCGTCCGCTCGATTTACAAATTTGGCCAGCTGAATTACCTGGAAGTCATCATGGGAGCGAAGAGCTTCAGTGATTTCGCAAACCGCCTGGAGCTTCTGAAGCGCATCATCCAGTCTGACTATAGCTTGATCCTGGAAATCCAGGACCAGAAGGCGAAGATCGAAGCGAAGAAGCAGGAGCTCCTGCAGGACAAAGCGCGGCTCGATGCCTTGGAAGCCGAAGCCCAGAAGGCCCAGGACGAAGTGGCGAAGAAGAAAGCCGAGCAGCAGGCCGTCATGGACGAAGCGCGGGCCAATAGAGCCGCCGCCGCCCAGATGGAAGAAGACCTCATCGCTCGCTCCAATGCGGTCAAAGACCTCATCGAAGAGCGCAAGCGCCAGCGCGAAGCGCAGCAGAGCGGCGGCAGCGACGCCGGCTACGTGCAGGGCACCGGGCAGCTTAGCTGGCCCTGCAGCGGCGTCATCACCTCGCCCCAGGGCTACCGCGTCCATCCGATTTTCGGCACCACCATTTATCACTCCGGCATGGATATCGGCGTCGACTATGGCACGCCGATCCACGCCGCCGATAGCGGTACGGTCATTTACTCCGGCTGGATCAGCGGCTACGGCAATGCGGTCATCATCGACCACGGCAATGGCATGGAGACCCTCTACGGCCACAACCAGTCCCTCTACGTATCGGAAGGACAGAGCGTATCGAAAGGCGAAGTCATCGCCGGCGCAGGGTCTACCGGCAACTCGACAGGCCCCCATTGTCACTTTGAAGTCCGGATCAACGGTTCGCCGGTGGATCCGATGGGTTACTTGTGATGAAAAATTGGAAATATTTGGCCAAGGTGGGAGCCCCCGCCTTCGCGGCCGGCATCCTTTGTACCGCATCTTTATTCGGAGGTGCGGTACTCCGCTTTACAGACGACCCCGCGGCGTTTGTGAGCTTCCTCAATGATTTTCAGGAAATCAAGAAAAATTACTTCCGTCCGATTTCCGACAAAGACCTCCTCCTCGGCGCCTCCCAGGGCATGTTCGCCGCTGTAGGCGATCCCTATACGGTGGTGCTGGCCGGAGAGAAATACGACTCCTTCATGGAAGGCGCCACCGGCGAATACGGCGGCATCGGCGTGGTCATCGGTGTCTCCGATGACAATCGCCCGGTGATCCTCAATGTGTTCTCCCAAGGAAGCGCCGGCGCCGCGGGTCTCATGGCAGGTGACGTGATTTCTATGGTGGACGGGAAGACCACCGAAGAGCTGGGCCTCACCGGCACCGCTTCCGCTGTGCGCGGCGAGAAGGGCACCACCGTAGAAATCGACGTGGAAAGAAATGGTGAGCCCATGCACTTCACCGTAGAGCGCTCGGAAATCACTATGCCTACCGTGCAGAGCTTTCTGGCAGACGAAGGCATCGGCTATATCCACATCTACACCTTCGGGAAACACACCGCCGATGAATTCCACGACCAGCTGGCGTCCCTCAAAATCCTGGGCGCACGGAAGCTCATCATCGACGTCCGCATGAATCCCGGCGGCCTTATCGACTCCGTGGTGGCCGTGGCGAACCAGATCCTTACCAAAGGCACCGTGGTGAGCTATCACACCAAGGACGGCAAAGCGGAATCCTACGACATTGACGGCGTAGAAGAGCCCATGCCTCTCGCTATTCTCATCGATCGCAATAGCGCCAGCGCCTCGGAAATCCTCGCCGGCGCCGTGCAGGACAAAAAGGAAGGCATCATCCTGGGCGAAAAGAGCTTCGGCAAAGGCACCGTGCAGGCCATCTTTGATACCGGCGACAAGAAAGCCCTGAAGATTTCCATCGCTTAGTATCGCACCCCTTCGGGAAAAACCATCGACAAGGAAGGCATCTCTCCTGATGAGGCAGTAGAGCAGACTGGCTTCGTCTTCGATAAGAATACCGATTCGGTGTACAAGCGGGCGGTCGAGCGCTTGAAAGAATGAGATAGTGAGGACGCGTTTTCCTGCTTCCTCATAGCTAGGAGCTTTTAGCTGGGAGCTTGGAGCTCGGCTGGTGTCAGTAGGAATGTAACTACGCTATGGAAAAAAGCGGGAAATAGCATACTCATGTAATGCAAAAATGAACTATTCGGAATTTCCGAATAGTTCATTTTTTGTGCTAAATTGGCATCCTCCCAATCGAACTATTCGATTTTTTCAAATAGTTCGATTGGGGATGA
>CAVKMC010000260.1:0-677 GCA_963657285.1 Agathobacter sp. | reverse complement strand
ATCATCCGGTCTACGGCTACCAACTTTTGGGAAGAAGGCTTGGGACCAACCTCCACCGCTTCGCGGTCCCCCTCCTTCCAGAGGAAGGAGGTCATGCTCTGGAAAACGGGTCCCGACCACCGACTACTAATCACTGACCGCTGATCACTAATTACTAAATCGACAGCGTAAAAAATATTTTCCTTCAAAACGTGTAAATTTCCTCCGTCCTCCGATAGTATTTCTTGGAAAGAGGAAATGATTCCTCCCGGGAGCCAAGGCTCGCCCTTCACCGATTTCCCTGATGCGCAGACCCTAAGGGAAAGGAAATCGGTGGGGGAGAGCGGCGGCAGATCTGGAATCGCCTCATCCCTCCCGAAAGCGTGCTAGCCGCCGGAAGGAGTTTGCAAGACCAAAACCAAAAAGGCCCCACAAAGGGTCACGCTCTATGCAGGTCGCTTTTGGACGACAAGCAGTAGCACGAAGTTCGGGCGGATCCCCGCCTGGAACCGCGAAATGTGCTGGCGCCGATTTCAATGCTTCCTCATAGCCCCTCTGGCCCATCCGGGCCTTTTTGGCGTGCATTTAGGGATAAGGGACAGGGGATATGGGATAAGGCGCATTTGGCTAAGCAGTTAAATGTGCCTTCGGCACAGGCATAGAAATGTGGCTCGGCAGCCAGGGAGACAAGGTGAAGG
>CAVKMC010000259.1:0-3216 GCA_963657285.1 Agathobacter sp. | reverse complement strand
AGGTTGAAGCGGAGGAAGCCTTCGCCTTCCTCACCGAAGATGTAGCCCATGTCGAGCCACAGGTGGCAGTCGTGAAGGATCTTGTGCTCCAGCTCTTCATTCGAGAGGCCGTAGGCGGAGGCGTCGATCCAGATGAGGTAGGTGCCTTCCGGTTCGATGAGCTTCATCTTCGGGAGATGTTCTTTCAGGAAATCTCTGGTGAAGTCCAGATTTCCTTTGATGTAAGCCTTCACCTGGTCCAGCCACTCGCGGCCGCCTCTGTACGCCGCTTCGGCGGCCACGAGGCCCATGACGTTCAGCTGGTCGTAGCCGAAGGCGTCAAGCTCATCCAAGAAAGCTTGGCGGATGTCTGCGTTGGGGATTAGGATATTGGAATTCTGCAGGCCGGCGATGTTGAAGGTCTTCGATGGCGCGGTGCAGATGATGGCGTTCTGCGCCGCCTCCTTGCTGATGGTGCCGAAGGCAGTGTGGGTGTAGCCGGGATAGGTGAAGTCCTCGTGGATTTCATCGGCCACGATCTTCACGCCGTGGGCGAGGCAAATTTCCGCGTAGCGGGTGAGCTCTGCCTTCGTCCACACGCGGCCGGCGGGATTGTGGGGCGTGCAGAGGAGAGCCAGCTTCACCTCGTTTTCCAGGATTTTCTTTTCCATGTCCTCGAAATCGATTTCATAGTGGCCATCCTTGAGGACGAGGCCGCTATTCACCAGCTTGCGGCCATTTTTTTCGATGGCGTTCAGGAATGGATAATACACCGGCCGATGGAGCAGCACGCCGTCGCCGGGCTTCGTCAAAGCCTTCACGGCGATGTTGATGGCCGGCACGATGCCCGGCGTCTTGATGAGCCACTCGGGGCGGATGTGCCAGTGGAAATAGGTTTCCTGCCAATTCGCCAGCGCTTCGAAGTAAGACGCGCCGGACTCGGAGTAGCCAAAGATGCCGTGGTCTACTTTTTTGTGGAGCGCTTCCAGGATGGGCGCGGCCACTCGGAAATCCATATCCGCCACCCAGAAGGGCAGCACGTCCGCCGGTTTCCCGCGGGCCACAGCAAAATCATATTTCAAGCACCCGCTGCCGCGGCGGTCGATGATTTCATCTAAGTTGTATGTCATAGGGTAGTCCTTTCTATGATGGGGGTTTAGGGATAGGGGATAAGGGATAAGGGATAAGACTCCGCGTACCTGCCTCTGCATAGCTAGGAGCTAGGAGCCTGGAGCTTGGAGCTCGGCTAGTGGCAGTAGGCATGCTATGCGGTAGAGGCATGAAGCTCTGCGTTTGCACACTTGTGTCATGAATCTGCAGCTAAGAATGGCTACTGACTCCAATAGAGCTCCAAGCTCCCAGCTCCTAGCTCCTAGCTATGACGAGGTAGGTAAACGCGCTCTCATGATCTTATTTCCCAAGAGCCTGCTCGAGGTCCGCGATGAGGTCATTCACGTCTTCGATGCCCACGGAAAGGCGCAGGAGGGTGGAGGTGATGCCGCGGGATTCTCTTTCTTCATCGGTGAGGTCCGCGTGGGTCTGGGTAGCCGGGTAGGTGATGAGGCTTTCTACGCCGCCCAAGCTTTCAGCGAAGCGGATGAGCTTCACCGATTTCAAAAGCGTGAGCGCTGTCTCGTGGGTGTCGGTGTAGAAGGAGAGCATAGCGCCGGTGCCGCGGGACTGCTTGTGGTGGATGTCCTTATTTTTGAAACCTTCGAGGGACGGATAGAGGACGCCCTTCACCTTCGGATGGTGGGAGAGCCATTCGGCGAGAGTCTGGGCATTTTTCTGCGCCGCTTCCATGCGGAGGGCGAGAGTCTTGATGCCGCGGGTCACCAGCCAGCTGTCCATAGGCGCGAGGCATCCGCCCACGGTCTTATAGAGGAAACGAATCTTTTCTGCGATTTCCGGATCCTTGGCAATCACAAAGCCTGCGAGGGTGTCATTGTGGCCGGCCAAATATTTCGTGCCGCTGTGGATCACGATGTCTGCGCCCAGGTCGATGGGGTTGCAGAAGTAAGGGCTCATGAAGGTATTGTCCGCGATGAGGAGCGCGCCGATTTCATGAGCCAGGTCTGCGATGGCGCGGATGTCTGTCACCTGCATCATCGGATTCGTCGGCGTCTCGATGAAGATGGCCTTCACGGTGCCATCGAGGGAGGCTTTGACCTTTTCCAGGTCTGCGGTATCCACGAAGCGGAAGTTCAGACCGTTCTTCTCATTGATGAAATGGAAGAGGCGGATGGAGCCGCCGTAGAGGTCGTCGGTGGAAAGGATGGTGTCCCCCGGTTTGAAAAGCTCCATGACCATGGAAATCGCAGCCATGCCGGAGGAGTAGCTGGTACAGTCACAGCCGTGCTCAAGAGCGCAAACCACCTTCTCCGCGCACTGGCGGGTGGGATTCTGCACGCGGGTGTAGTCGTAGCCCGTGGACTGTCCTAGCTCCGGATGGCCGAAGGTGGCGGATTGAAAAATCGGAACAGAAATGCAGCCCGTCGGGTCTTTCCAGTCGCTTCCATGAATGCAGATGGTTTTGATGTCCATAGTTATGTCTCCTTCGTTCGTAGAAATTTTTATTTTTTGAAATAAAAAAATCCGTCTCTCAAAAATGAGAGACGGAAAATAAACCGTGTTACCACTCTACTTCTCCTTGCCGTCACCGGTAAGGACTCTACAGGTACGCCGGCCCATGCCATAAATACCCTGCTGCTGTAACGGGCAGTCCCGGCGAGCTTCATGATTCGGCTCGGAGGCTCAAAGTCCATCTTCGGCGCCCCCTCCTGCACTGCTTTCACCATACGCAGCTCTCTTTGCCATTCCGGAGCACTTACTCTTCTTCTCATCGCCTGTGTAGAATTATGGATACCATCATAGCACGGGAGGGGGTGCGTGTCAACGGAGGAAAAGGTTCGAGGTTCAAGGTTCAAGGCTTAAGGCGAAGAGCAGAAGTGAGGAGTGAGGAGTGAGGAGTGAGGAGTGGTGGAGCGCCGCATCAAATTGGAAAGCGGCGCGAGTTTTGAAATCAAAATCTGCATACCTGCTTTGTCATAGCTAGGAGCTAGGAGTTGGGAGCTTGGAGCTCGGTTAGCGGCAGTAGACATGCTTGGCGGTAGCGAAACGCGCTTGACTGCACGGACAAAGTCAAGACGAGGCAGGCACGCGCGTCCCAATTTCAAAATTTGCGGCGCTTTATGAATTGTGCGCCGCACCACCACTCCTCACTCCTCACTCCTCACT
>CAVKMC010000258.1:0-3268 GCA_963657285.1 Agathobacter sp. | reverse complement strand
GTCTACGATATCTTCCTCGCCCAACGGCTGCTCGATATACTGCAGGTGGTACTGGTCCATTTCCTTGAAAAGGTCCAGGTCCTTCAACGTGTAGGCAGAGTTGGCATCGACGGTCAAAGGAATGTCGCCGAATTCCTGGCGGATGGCTTTGATGACTTCGATGTCGCGACCCGGATGGATTTTGATTTTCGTTCTATGATAGCCCTGCTCCAAGTACTGGTAGATTTCCTTGAAGAGCACATTGATGTCCTTTTCGATGCCCAGGGAAACGCCTACCTTGATTTCCTTCTGGGTGCCGCCGATCAATGTCTTCAGGGATTTGCCGGTGCGCTGCACCATGAGCTCCCACAGCGCATTTTCTACAGCAGCCTTCGCCAGGCGATTGCCTTTGATGTATTCGAAGCTCTTCATGAAGCTTTCCGGGCTCTCCACTTCCTGGTGCAGGATCTTGGGGATAATCATATTTTTCAGGATGTGGAAGACCGTGCCATTGTCCTCCGGATTGTAAAAGGGTCCATAGAAGGCCTTGCACTCGCCCCAGCCCACCAGGCCTTCGGAGTAAATCTTCACCAAGAGCGCATCACGGTTCTCGAACTTCGTGAAGCTGGTCTGGAAAGGATGCTTGAATGGATTCAGCACCCGGATAATATCTACGCGATCAATTCTCATAAGAAATACCTCCTTAAAAAGTTATCTGAATTATAGCAGAAATAAAAGACACAAGGAAAGGGGGTGACCGTAAATCAAGCCCTCTTCTTTGAAGAGGGTGCCCGAAGGGCGGGTGATGCGAGTTAGTAATTAGTGATCAGTGGTCAGTGATCAGTACGCGTTTAACATACGCATCCATTCTCCCGCGCACCGACTTTTCAAACTGGCGGCGATTCCAGATTTGTGCGCCGCACCTCCACTCCTCGCTCCTAACTCCTAACTAAAAAAGGGCGCCGCAGGAAATGAAAACATTTCTCGCGGCGCCTTTACCTTATGGTTATACAGTTGATTGAGGAAAAGCGGTCACGGAAAAACCGCCTGCCGGCTTCCATGAGCCAGCAGGTAAGCACGTACTGACCACAAATTACTGACTACTAATTACTAAACAGCTACCGCTTATTTCCTGAGCTCCAGAATCGGATCGAAATACGACAGCTTGGTATAATCCACATTTCCCCCATCGGTGATAGCGAGGTCCGGGATGGCGGTGATGGGCAGGAAGGAGAGGTAGAAAATCGGGTCCGGCAGGCTGCTGCCGATGGCTTTCGCGCCCTCTTCCAGTTCGATTTCCTTCTTCGCCAATTCTTCCGGAGGAAGATCAGAAGCGATGCCGGCAATCGGAAGCGGCAGGAAGGAGACAATCTTCCCGTCGATGACGACGACCTGTCCGCCGCCTTCCTTGAGAAGCGTATTGGCAGCGAGAGCCATGTCTTCGCAGCTGGCACCGGCCACTACCAGGTTGTTATCATCCGGAGATGCGGTGGTAGCGATGGCGCCTTTATTGAAGGACCAGCCGGAGATGAAGCCTTTGGAAATATTTCCCTGGATGCCATATCTTTCGATGACGGAAACCAGAGCCACGTCCTTTTCCGCGCTGGGGCGAACGATGCCGTCTACCACGCGAAGTTCTACGTCACGGCGCTTTCTCATGAAGGGGCCCACGCTGTGGATCGTTTCCACCAGAGCCGTGCCATTGGCAAGGTCTACATGGTAAGCGAAATCATCGGCGGTGAGCGGCGCGTGATTCACGGTGTGCGTCAAGGCTTCGCTTCTTTCGGGAATCTGATAATAGAAGCGGTTTTCTCCATTTTCGGTGACCAGGATGCCCTTACTGATGACGGTTTCCACCTGGAAGGTGCCGGGCTGGTCCACCAGGAGGATGTCTGCATCCTTCCCCGGAGCAATGGAGCCTACATGGTCATCGATCTGGTACGCTTCGGCCGCATTGATGGTGCCCATCTGGATAGCGGTCATAGGAGCCACGCCGGCTTTGATGGCCAGACGCACGATATGGTCGATGTGGCCATGCTCCAGGATGCCGCGGGCGTGCACGTCGTCAGAGCAGAAGCTGGTATGACGAGCCATGCCGGGGCAACATTCGGTGATGGCGCGGACATTTTCCTTCAGGAATTTCGTCACTGCCGACTCACGGATGATGGTGTGCATCCCTTTTCTAGCTTTTTCCAAGAATTCCTGGTGGTCGTAGCTTTCGTGATCCACACGAACGCCGCTCATGAGGTATTCATTCAACTCCTTGCCGGTAGCCAGCGGGCTACAGCCGAAAATCGGACGATGCTTGTTGGTAGCTTCTACGATAGCATCCAGGGTATCCTGGTCCTTTGTCTTCACGGCTTCACGGACCAATTCCCAAATGCCGTAGCAGCGGGAATCGCTGTGATATTTCGCATGGTCCTTGGCGGTCACATTGTAAGCGATGGTGGATTTCGGGATGGTGTAGGGAGTCTTGTACGGCAGCGCCCAGAAAACCTTCAGCGGCGATGCGTCGATTTCTTCAAAAATCGCTTCGAGGCCATCGACACCAATGACGGAAATATATTCATCCAGTCCGCTGACGATGCTGGTGGTGCCGCAGGGTACCACCGCTTCAGCGAAGCGAGTCATGCTCATCTTGCTGCATTCCACATGGACATGGCAATCGATGAGACCCGGCGCCAGGTATTTCCCGGTAGCGTCGATGACTTTTGTATTTCCATCGATGTAGTCGGAAATATCCGCTTCCACCGCGGTGATGCGGCCCTTGTAAATAGCCACATCGGCCTTGTAGTATTCGCCGGTATTGACATTGATCAACGTGCCGCCGCAAATGGCGAGGTCTGCCTTTACCTTCGCTGCGCCAGCGTCGATATATTCGGAAAGAAGTTCTCTAGTAAGCATAGTGTCTCCTTAATATTTGAGCATTGTGAGAGTCCAAAGAAGCATGAGGAAGAGGACAAACATCAGCCAAATGATGGCGTTCAATTCCTTTTTACGGCCTGCTGCAATCATGACCAGCGGGTAGAATAGGAAGCCAAAGGCGATGCCGTAGGAAATATTGAAGGTCAGCGGCATGCCAATGATGACGAGGAACGATGGCAGCGCCAATTCGAATTGATCCCAGTGGATTTCCTTCAGCGCCGATGCCATGAGGACACCTACGATGATCAGCGCCGGTGCGGTGACATTGGCGGTCACTACGGCCAAGAGCGGCGAGAAAATCATGCTGACGCCGAAGAGAATAGCAACTACCACTGCTGTCAGGCCGGTGCGGGCACCCATAGCG
>CAVKMC010000257.1:0-3284 GCA_963657285.1 Agathobacter sp. | reverse complement strand
TAGGTTCAAGGGGAGGTGCGGCGCACAAATCAGGAAGCGCCGCAAGTTTGAAAAGGTTGATTCACATTTTCTATATTTCAAAGCTCACGCCGCTTTTTTATTTGATACAGTGTACTACCCCCTTGAACCCTGAACCTTGAACCTGAAACTTATCCCTTTCATTTATCCGACGATTTGACAAATTATTGATAATTCTTCTTGACAGGAAAAAGTTCATTTAGTAATCTTATAGCGTAATTGCGGATTAGTTATACCTAAATTTATAAAATAGGATTGACTACGGGTTAAAATTACTATTGACTACTTTTCGTTAACAAAGAGGAGGGCCTATGCCGAGAACCGAAGTGGGAAAGGTCATGGGCACATTTCTTTCGATCACTACCTTTGAAGAAAAAGGAGAAGCCGCGATTGTCCCTATTTACCGCGCGTTTTGGGAAATAGAGCAGGCGGTGAGCCGATTTCTTCCGGAAAGTGAGCTTTCGAAAATTTGTCAAGGGGCCGGTGAGAAATCGGTGCCCGTATCGCCCTTATGTCTTTCCATTTTACAGACAGCCATGAAGCAGGCGGAATTTACGGAGGGGATTTTCGATCCCACCGTAGGCGCCTTGACGGCTTTGTGGAATGTGGGGCAAAACAATGAAAAGGTACCGCAAAAAGAAGAGATAAGCCAAGCCGAGTCTTTGGTTAATTACCGCCGTATTCTTATTGATGGGGATGCCGTATTTCTAAAGGATAAGGGAATGAGCCTGGACCTGGGCGGCATGGCGAAGGAGTATGCGCTTCACAAGGCAGCAGAAATCGCGAAGGCTTTGGAAGTGCCTGCGCTTTTGATCGATGCCGGCGGGGACATGTGCCTTCTGGGAAATAAGCCCGACGGCAGCGTTTGGCGCATGGGGGTGCAGCATCCGCGGCGAAAGGAAACCTTGGCGGCTGCGATTTCCATGACCGAGTGGGATACCATCGAGACGTCGGGGGATTACCGTAGATTTCTGGCCAAGGAGGATGTATTTCAAAGTCACATCTTCCAGCTTCATAAAGATAGCGAGCCTTTGATCAGCGCTACTTTGATTTATAAGCGGGGAAAGGACATGCTTCCTATCACCGGCGCCGCTTGCGTAGCCGGCGGCCTTGGGAAGACGGCGAAGTGGCTGGAGAAGCTTCCCGGTGTGGAGGGGATTTTCATCACCGCCGATAGGAAAGCTTATGTGACCGAAGGGATTTCCTTTGTCACGAAAATCCTGACAGAAGACTTACAGCGAAAAGCACTGATTTTGAATCGATAAATGAGGAGAATAGATTTCATGGATATCATAGAAACCTTTAAAGCCGGCGGTCCGGTGATGTACTTGATGCTGCTGGGCTCTTTCTGCGTAGCAGTGATTATGATCGAGCGCTTTATGTTCTACCGCCATGCGGAAAAGGGCATGAAGAGCTTCGTAGAGCAGCTGCCGCTCCTCCTGGCCGGGAGAAATTGGTGGGATGCCTATGAGGCCATCAAGAATGAAGACAGTGCGCCGGCCTATGTGGCTGTGGAAGGCGTGAAGGCCATGGCGGAAGGCCGTGACTCGGAGCTGGCTCTCGAAGTGGCTTACAATACCGCCGCTGCTGAGCTTCGCGCTCGTCTCAATTATCTGTCTACTTTGGTTACCCTGTCGCCGCTTTTGGGCCTTTTGGGCACCATTGCCGGCATGATTTCCTCCTTCAATATTTTCAATCTCCAGGCCGGACAGCCTATGGCTATCACCGGCGGCATCGGCGAAGCGCTGATCGCTACCGCCACCGGCCTTTGCGTAGCGATTTTCGCTTTGGTGGTACATAGCTATTTTGCCCAGAAAATGGACATCATCCTGACCGCCGTAGAGCAGGCGGGAGCTATCGTGACTGCTGAGGTGAGAAAGAGAGGCCGCTGATGAGGAAAAGAGATTTCCACCATCTGAAGCAGCCGGAAGTCATCATCATCCCCATGATCGATATCATGCTATTTCTTTTGGTATTCTTCATGGTGAGCACCATGTATATGGTGCAGCTGAATACCCTTCCGGTGAGCCTGCCTGCTGCTTCTTCTCCGCAGCAGGAGACGAAGCCCACTGTGATTTCCATCACGGTGAATCGAAAGGGAAATATTTTCTACGACATGGATACGAAGCCGGCTATCGAGATTTCCGATAAGGCCAAAAAGACCTTGGCTGAGAAGCCTGATGCGGTCTTCGTGGTTCGCGGCGATAGAGAGACAAGCTACCAGGATATCACCCGCGTGCTGGACGCGCTGAAAGGCGCCGGTGCGAAGCATGTATCCCTGGCGGCGGAGGCGAAGGGAAAGATGGCGCCTCTTCCGGAAGAAGAATGATTTTTTGAAATATGAGGTAAGCCTATGCATTATCGTACAAACTGGGCGCTGGTGGTGGCCCTGGCGCTGGCGCTTCACGGCGGCGTCTTCGGCGGCTATACGCTGATTAAACCGCTTTTGGAAACCCAGAGCGAAGTGCCTAGCCAGATGCCGGACATGATAGAAATAGAAAATGCGCCGGAAGGCGGCGAAGGAGACGAATCCAACGACCCGGGCTACACCGAAGGGGAGGACGAAGGCTCCTTGGTAGGCCAGGCGCTCCCTGACGAAGGCGTGAGCGGCATCAAGGAAGCGGATATCGCCAGCGGCCCCGAAGCAGAAACCGACGTAGAAGCGGTGAAGGCAGCGGAGGAAGCGCCGCCGCCTCCGGAAATCGAAAAAGATCCCGAGCCCCTGACACAGGAAGAGGCGAAGGTGGATCCCAAGACGCCGGACGCCGAACCGATCGTGGCTGAAAGTGAAAAAGAGGCCATCAAAGAGTATCAGAAACAGGTAGAGGCAGCCCAGAAGGATCCGAAGAAAAAGGTTTCCAATACCATCGTGATTGCCAAAAAAGGCAGCGGCAAGGCCAAGCAAATGGGCCAGCCGCCGATCACCATCACTGATAGCTATCCGCCGGAAGGCATGTATAAATTCAAAGGGGTCATCCGCGTATTTACCACCATCGGCACCGATGGCAAGGTGAAGGCGACGAAGATCAGCGTCACCTCCGGCAGACGAAGCGCCGACGAGTTGGCCATGGCCTTCTGCCGCCGCTGGACCTTCAAGCCCGCGATGGACGGCGAAGGGAAACCGATGGAAAGCGTGAAGCTCATCCGCATCCCCTTCAATTTGCCGCCGGAAAAGATGAAGGATCAGATGGATAGGAATGGATAGTAGTGCGGGAGCGCTGCGATTTTAGTAGTTGGTTTAGTAGTCGGTGGTCGGTGGTCGGTAG
>CAVKMC010000256.1:0-3288 GCA_963657285.1 Agathobacter sp. | reverse complement strand
GCGCTTTTTAATTTGTGCGCCGCACCACCACTCCTCACTCCTCACTCCTCACTCCACACTCCACACTTTTCTCCCCCCTTCCCCCTTAACCATTAGATAATGTATAATAAATAAAATCAATAAAGAGGGAATTTCCCCCACCTATAGAAAAGAGGCCTTGTATGATACCAAAATCTTTAGACGAAACGGATGTGAAGATCATCAACGCGCTGAAAAAGAATGGGCGCATTTCCATGACCGAGCTAGGAAAGCAAGTATTTCTCACAAGCCAGGCGGTGAAGAATCGCCTCGAGCGGCTGCAGGACTTGGGCATCGTGCAGCGTTACACGGTGAACGTGAATTGCCCGGTCTTCGGCTACGCGATTCACGGCATTTTCGAGCTGGCTTATAACGAAGGCGAGCTGCCGCAGCTTTTGGATTTCATCAAGACCACGGAGTACCACATCCTTCATTGCTATCAGGTGGAAGGAAATCGGATTTTCATCGACGCCCACTTCGCTAGCGTTGAAGAACGCGAGGGCCTTCACGAAATCCTTGCCTCCTACGGCACCTGCACCCTTCACCCGGTGGTGGACGAAATCCACGGCAAGCACCCGGTGGATGAATGAGTTAAAAAGTGAGGAGTGAGGAGTGAGGAGTGGTGGTGCGCCGCATCAATTCATAAAGCGGCGCGTAGTTTTAGAAATAGAAATTCGCGCACCTGCTTCTTCATAGCTAGGAGCCGGGAGCTAGGAGCTTGGAGGTCGGCTAGAGGAAGTAGGGGTGCTTGCCTGAAGGTGCCGAATGAGTGCATTGTGACTCTGTTGTTTATCGTCTCGTGGGGCGAGCTTACAAGCTCCAAGCTGAAAGCTCATAGCTATGAGGTGGCAGTAAAACGCGTTGACTTTTCAAGCTTGCGGCGCTTCTTAATTTGTGCGCCGCACCGCCACTCCTCCCTCCTCACTCCTCCCTCCTCACTTCCGCAAGCCTTATCCCATATCCCTTATCCCCATAATTATTGGAGTATTTATGTCCGACTTTCTTGACTTTTCCACTTTAATCTACCGCGCCCCGGCGCTTTTGATTGCGCTCTCCATGCACGAGTACGCTCACGCGGCGGTGTCCGATTCCTTGGGCGACCCCACGCCTTCTCGGGAGGGGCGGCTCACCATCAATCCCATGGCTCATCTCGATGTGGTGGGCACCATGCTCCTCGTGCTCTGCGGCTTCGGCTGGGCAAAGCCGGTATCCATCGACCCCAGGTATTATAGAAATTACCGCGCCGATGTGCTGAAGGTTTCCTTCGCAGGCCCGGGGATGAATTTATTTCTTGGATTTCTTTCCATCCTCCTTATGGCCGTCCTGGGCCGGGTGGGGATGCTCGGGGAAGGGGGATTTCTTTTCCTCCAGTGGATCCTCATGTACAATGTGTGGTTCGCCTTCTTCAACCTGATCCCCGTGCCGCCGCTGGATGGATCGAAGATCGTGAGCATGTTCCTTCCCGGTGAGCTTTCTTGGAAATTTGAAAATTTCAATGCCCGCTACGGCTTCATCATCCTGATGCTCATCGTCTTCTCCGGCTGGGTGAACCGCATCATCGGACCCCTGGCGAGCCTGTACACCCATCTGTGCTATAGCATTGTGCATTTGATTGTTTGATGGTCGCGCGTACCTGCTTCGTCATAGCTAGGAGCTTGGAGCCTGGAGCTTGGAGCTTTTCTGGCATCAGTAGGCATGCTTAGGATAGATTCATGAAATGAGTCGTGATTTCTGCATTTTCATAGCAAAGAACCTGGCGCAATGAGAACGCCGTCTCTGCTGTAATAGCATGCTTACTGACGCTATCAGAGCTCCAAGCTCCAAGCTCCTAGCTCCCAGCTATGAGGTCGCAGGTAAGCATGTCTTATTACTCAATTCCAACAAAAAAATAAAAGGATTTCCCCATGACCATTACCTGGTTGGTTTTTGAAACATTAGGAACCATTGCTTTTGCTTTTTCCGGCGCCGTGGTGGGACTGTCGCGGCGGATGGATATTTTCGGCATCACCGTCCTGGCCGTCATGACCGGCGTCGGCGGCGGGATGATCCGCGATGTGCTTTGCGGCATCACGCCTCCCTCGGTGCTTCGAAGTCCCGGCGGACTTTTTATTTCTATCATCACCGCGCTGCTCATCAGCTTCCTCTACCCGGTTTATCGGGTGTCGAAGGAAAATCGAAGGCTCATCACCTTCATGTATAATGTGTCCGACACCGTGGGCCTCGCGGCTTTCACGGTCACCGGCGCACTGACGGCGTTTTATCAATTTCCCACGGCTTACCATTTCATCCTGCCCACCATGCTCGGCCTCATCACTGCCGTGGGCGGCGGGATGCTCCGTGACATGATGGCCCGCCGCATGCCGGTGGTGCTCTACATGGATGTCTACGCCATGGCCTCCATCGTAGGCGGCGCTATGCTCTGCTGCCTGCGCCAATTCACCACCCTGGAGAGCTCCACGGCGTCCTGGATCGCCTTCACGATAGTGGTGGTTCTCCGCGTCTGCGCCATCCAATTCCACTGGCAGCTCTATCACCCCGAGCGACGGCGTGCGAGAAATTAAAAACGCGCGTACCTGCTTCGCCATAGCTAGGAGCTTGGAGCCTGGAGCTTGGAGCCTCTTTAGCTTCAGTAAGCATACTCGGCGGTGGTAGAACGCAGTTAAATCTCAAGTGTCGCCATCAGAGCTCCAAGCTCCAAGCTCATAGCTCCTAGCTATGGCGAAGCAGGTAGGTGGGCCATATCCCTTATCCCATATCCCTTATCCCTGAAGTAAAAAAGGAGAACACCATGGATCAGAAACGCATCATCGACGAATTCAAAGAACTGGTTTCCATCGAAGTCCATTCCCGTGACGAGAGAGCCATTGCCGACGTGCTGAAGGCAAAGCTCACCGCTCTGGGCCTTACTGTGAAGGAGGACAAGGCCGGCGAGGCGCTCGGCGGGAATACCGGCAATGTGTACGGCCTGCTTCCGGGAAATACGGATGGCGAGCCAGTGCTCTTCTCGGCCCACATGGACCGCGTAGGAAATCACGGCCACATCGTCCCCATCGTGAAGGAGGAGGAAGGAAAAATTGTTTCCGACGGCACCTCCATCCTGGCCGGCGATGACATCGGCGGCGTGTCGGCCATCCTTGCCATGCTCCGCGAAGTACAGGAGAAAGAAATCCCCCACGGACCCATCGAAGTGGCTTTCTCCATTTGCGAGGAAACCGGCGTCGAAGGCTCCGCGCAGTATGATTTCTCCCAGTTCCTCTCCAAGAGCTGCTT
>CAVKMC010000255.1:0-3293 GCA_963657285.1 Agathobacter sp. | reverse complement strand
CCGTGAAAGTTAGGAGTTAGGAGTGAGGAGTGAGGAGTGGTGGTGCGGCGCACAAATAAAGAAGCGCCGCAAGTTTGAAAAGTCAACGCGTTTGGCTACTTTCCAGATCGTTATACGGTAAATAGATGACGACAGTGGGAAAGCAGCGAGGCGCGTTTATTTATTTCAAAACTTGCGCCGCTTTATGAATTGTGCGGCGTACCATCACTCCTCACTCCTAACTCCTCCCTCCTCACTCTGCTATCATGCGTCCTGACTATCGACCACAAAGCCAACCTCCACCACTAAGGCGGTCCCCCTCCTTCCAGAGGAAGGAGGTCACGTGACGGTGTATCATCCGCCCTACGGGCACCTTCTTTCCGAAGAAGGCTTGGCGCGCCTTATCCCTTATCCCTTGTCCCCTATCCCTTTTATCACCAAAAAATATTTTTCGCTACATATAAAAATATGCTAAAATAGGAGCAAAATGCATTTACGAAAAAATATATTTTCAAATGAAAGTTGGTACAGTGATGGCTGGACGGAATGCGGCGGAGGGCCGTGAGAAGATGATGGGATGCACCGGGGAAAGGAATCCGGGAGATGGCCTGGTGGAGCGACGGGACACGGAGCAATTTCTGAGAATCATTGCTCCGAAGTACCAGGGGGTCTATGTGCTGGACCGGCGCGTCGATGATTACCGGGACATCATCCGGCCGGACTACATCCGCCAGGGCGAGGAGCGGACGATTGCCACTTTTTCGGAAGCCTTGCGGATGTATCGGGATACCTATATTTCCGAAGAGGATCGCCACATCATCACGGGTCTTCTGGACTACGACAGTGTTTACAAGGCGCTGGACAATGGCCAGGAGATCCAGGCGTCCTATCAGAAGCTGGACGGCACCTTTATCCATCTTTTGATTGGACGCTATTCGGACTTGGAGGAAGAGAAGGATCTATCCCTGTGGCTTTTCACTGACGAAAGTCTGGACTACAAAAAGATCATGGGGATGAATGATTCAGTCTCCAACTTTTTGCATGCCGCTGTGACAGCAGGGCTTTGGTACGATGAGTTTGACGTCGAAGGAAATCGGACGCGGTGCATTTGGTCCGACGCCTTCAAGAAGCTGGTGGGCTACGATTTCCCCTTCGAAATCACAGACCCCTGGTATATCTGGATGGATCGGATTCATCCGGAGGACCGGGCCATGGTGGAGAGGAAGTACGGGGAGTATGTATTTCAGGCCACCGACAAGACCAGCTATGATATGGAGTATCGCATGTTGGGAGTCGATGGGAAATACCATTGGTTCCGAGATACGGCTTACATCAATCGCCGCGCCAACGGCACGCCCATCTGCGCCAATGGCATGGTGATCCAGGTGGACGAGAAGCACGAGGCGGAAGAGCGCATGCAGAAGGCGCTGGCGTCCGAGTCGGAGCAGAGAAAGCTTTTGGAGGCTTACCAGGTGCAGAAGCAGGAGCAGCTGGCGATTTTCAATGCGCTCTCCGATGCCTATAGCAATGTGCTTTTGCTGGATCTCGATCGCGAAACAGTGAAGGTGCTGAAGGTGAATGGCTTTGTAAACCATTTCCTTTTCACCAAGTCCAATGATGAGTCCTATGACCATCGGACCGTGGCGACCCAGTATGTGAAGGAGCGGGTGCATCCGGACGACCAGGCCATGATGATGGATGCCATCAGTCCCGAACGGGTGCGCCAGGAGCTTGCCGATAAGGATGAGTACACTGGCAACTATAGCATCCTGGAGGACGGCGAGCGGAAATATTATCAATATAAATTTGTGAAATCCAAGGATGTATCCTACATCATCGCCGGTTTCCAGAATGTAGACAGCATCACCAAGGAGGTGCAGCAGCGCCGGGCGCAGATGGAAGCGTTGTGCATGGACTACACCGCCGTCTTCAACTGCGACCTGATGAAGGATACCATGACGGCGGTGAAGGTGAAGGACTCGGCGCATGTGCATGAGAATCTGGGCCATACCAGCTCCTTCTCCCACTGGATCCAATACTCCTTCGAGCATATGGTCATCAAGGACACGGCGCCCCATTTCCTGGAGGAGCTGGATCGCCACCATCTGATGAAATATCTGGAAACTCACGAAAGCTTCATCTCCCGCCATCGGGCTACGCCCAATAGCCAGGGCATGGAATATTTCGAAATCCGCGTGGTGCCGGTATTTAGAAATAAAAAAACCTACCAGGTCATGTTTGCCTATCGTCCCATCGATGATCTGGTGGCAGCAGAGAAGAAACAGCAGGAGCAGCTCTCCCTGGCGCTGGCGGCTGCCGAGCAGTCCAGCCGGGCGAAGACCACCTTCCTGAATAATATGTCCCACGACATCCGCACACCGATGAATGCCATCATCGGCTTCACGGCGCTGGCGCAGACTCATATCGAGAATCGGAAGCTGGTGGAGGACTATTTAGCGAAAATCAATACCTCTTCCACTCACCTTTTGAGCCTCATCAATGACATCCTGGACATGAGCCGCATCGAAAGCGGCAGCGTGAAGCTGGAGGAAAAGCCGGTACACATCCCGGACCTCCTCCACGACCTGCGCACCATGATCCAGGGCTTGGTGAATGCGAAGCAGCAGAATCTCTACATCGATACCCAGGACGTGGAGCATGAAGACGTGGTGATCGACAAGCTCCGGATGAACCAGGTGCTTCTCAATATCGTCAGCAATGCCATCAAGTTTACCCAGGTCGGCGGCGACATCATCATCCGTCTGGCCGAGAAGCTTTGCGCGAAGAAGGGCTACACCACCTACGAATTCACCATCAAGGACAATGGCATCGGCATGTCGGAGGAATTTATTTCCCATGTCTTTGATACCTTTGCCAGAGAATACACCTCCACCGTCAGCGGCATCCAGGGTACGGGCCTGGGCATGGCCATCACGAAAAATATCGTAGACATGATGGGCGGCACCATCGTAGTAGAAAGTGAAGAGGGCAAGGGCACCCAATTCACGGTGACTCTGGATATGCGCCTTGCCAGCCAGGCCATCCTCTACGAACCAATCCCCGAGCTCCAGGGCGCACGTTCCCTGGTCATCGACGACGACATCAATACCTGCCGCAGCGTGTGCAAGATGCTGCGCAGCATCGGCATGCGCCCCGACTGGACCGCCTCAGGCAAGGAAGCCATCCTTCGCGCCCAGGACGCTTCGGAGCTGCAGGATGAATACAAGGTCTACATCGTGGACTACCTCATGCCCGATATGAATGGCATCGAGACCGTCCGCCGCATCCGCAAGGTCATCGGCAATGAAATCCCC
>CAVKMC010000254.1:0-3313 GCA_963657285.1 Agathobacter sp. | reverse complement strand
GCCTAGCATGCCTACTGGACTCCAAAGAGGCTCCAAGCTCCTAGCTCCGAGCTCCAAGCTATGACGAAGCAGGTACGCGAACTTTATTTCTTATTCCAAGGCACAAAAAGGACCGCTTTCGCGGTCCTCTCGTCAAGTCTATTTATTTCAAAATCGTAATCCGGCCCTGTCCTTCGGGATTTTCGTAGCCTTCGCCTATGGTGCCGCCGCGATTCTTAATGAATGCTTCGAGGCATTCCAGGTCGGAGAATTCGGCGTCATTGATGAGATACGATCCATTGAACATGGTCATGCCATCACCGCCGTATTTCATTAGGAAGTCACTGCCAGCCACGCGATAGTCGCCGTCCAGTTCCAATGGCTTGCCTCCGACCATCACATCCTTCACGCGGCGCTCACCGGTAACACCGGCAAATCCGCCTTTGTCATCATACTGCACGGTAGATGGGATGGTGGCATCGATGGTATAGGTGAGCCCCGACACGTGAAGGAAGGAGCCATTCTCTTCCGGATATTCCGAGGCACCCATTTCGAGGGCGTCCAGGAGCTGCTGGCCGGAGATTTCGCGAAGGGTCATCATATTTCCAAAGGGATAAACCGCCATGAGATCCTTCGCCGTCAATTCTTTGGCAGGAAGCTTGTCCCGCAGAGACCCGCCATTCACCAGGCCCACGTCGCAGTGGAAAAATTCTCGAATTGCATCGGCTGCCATGTCACCCAGGTTCGTTTCTCCGGTGCGGACGCGGCGGACGCCATGGATATCAGTGACAAAGTCTACCGTAGAAATCCACACCTTCCTTGCCAGGGTCTCATCCACCTTCTGATCTTCTGCAGCTACCATCGCCGCGATGGTCGGTTCTTCGGCGCCCAGCTCTTTGAGGAGCGTGGCGGATACATGGCCATCCTCATCAATGGTGATCTTCCCCAAGGTTTGAAGCTTCGTGCCAGTCTGGGCCAGTACCACCGGATTCCCTTCTTTGTTTGTTACCACGCGGGTGTATTGCTCGTGGGAGTGACCGTCGATTACCGCATCAATGCCGGTGGTATGGGCGATGACGGCGCCGCTGGACCACACGGGAATAGCACCGTCGCTTCCCAAGTGCGCCACCAAGATCACATAATCTGCACCCTTGGCCTTCACTTCATCCACCATAGACTGCACGGTGCTATAGAGCTTCTCCCCTGTCTCGTCTTCCTGGAATCCGTAGATCCATTCCCCTTCCGCATTTTGGAAATTGGAAGGCTTCGAGGTGACCAAGGTCTCCGGCGTGGTGACCGCCACAAGGGCCACCTGCTTCCCATCTAAGGTGAACATTTTGTAAGGAGGAAATACGCGCGCTCCTGCTGCCAAGTCCATGAAGTTCGCACTGTAGTAACCGCAGGCGGAGTCTTTCGCCACCTTCAGGAAATTTTCCATGCCATAGTCATACTCATGGTTCCCGGGAATCTGGAAATCGTAATTCACCGCGTTCATGAGCTGCTGGATGAAAGCGCCTTGAGAGAGCTTGCCCACCGGTTCACCCTGAATCGCGTCACCGGCATCGACGAGGATCACCGCCGGATTTTCCGCTTTCAGATCCTTCTTGTACTGCGCCACCTTCGCAATGCCCAGATTTTTAGAAATCCCGCAGTGGATGTCATTGGTGTGAAGGATCACGATATTCGCATAGGCAAAAAGCGGCATGGACAATGCCACCAGCACAGCCGCCGCGATTTTCTTATAGGAAAATTTCATGATAGGTCCTCCCTTTTGCAAAATGAGAGTTTGAGATAATGAGATGACAAGATAATGAGAACGCACGAAACGCACTCTCATTATCTCATCATCTCAAACTCTCATTCTCTCATGGTCTCACTCAAAACTTCCCGCCGCCACCGCCGTGGCTGCTGTCGGCCGAGGATGTGCGTTCCGATTTCTTTGGTTTGGGTTTCCGTACCACATTCATGAAGAGGAAAGTGTCATCCTTCTGAGAAAGAGCGAAGCTGCCTTCATCCAGGTACTCGGAAGCGCCGGGAGCCGGCATCACATTACTCATCTTGGAAATCAGGTAGTTGCGATATCCCATACCACCGGCCAAAGCCAGGATGAGGGCGATACCGAAGGGAAGCACCTGAAATCCGGAATTCGGATCGTAGGCCTCGCCCTCTTTTTCGTAGTAGGAAATCAGCTCGTCACTCTTGGAGGCATACGTCTTGAAGGCGTCAGCATATTTTCCATTTTTCAAAGCGGGAAGGAAGGCTTCCGAAAGAGTAGCGATGCCATTGTCATCGGTGATTTTCGCTCTCATTTTGTTATCGCTTGAAATATACCAATCCCGAGTATCCATCGCGAGAAGCAGCACCATATTTCCTTCCGCCCCATCGGTGTAGGCTTTGTCCAGGAGCTGGTTTGCAAATTTCCCTGCTTCCGCGCCGCCGGTGGATTTCACAGTCACTACGGCGATGCGCACATGGTGGGCCTGCTCTACCGCTTTCAGTGCGTCGGAGACCTCTTTCTTTTCTGCCTTCTGCAAAAGGCCCGCTTCATCCATGAGGGACGGCGTAGCCGCCATGGCCTCGGTGCCCGTCAGGAAGAGGAGCATCGCGCAAATGGCCAGTATCCATTGAAATACTTTTTTCATAGCTCTCCCCTCCTTACATGCAAGCTAACAGGAATCCCACAAGGAAATAGAGAATCGGCAGGAGAATCACCGTGGCGATGCCCATGCGCATCATGGCTTTGTTCTTATCGTATGGGAGACTCCCTACCATCTTACCGGTCTGCCCATTCATCATGAAGGTGTAGGGCTTGCCCTCGTAGCGGGTGGTCAGGATCCATACCGGCGCCATGGCGTAGACTACAGCATTTTCATCCTTCTGCACCACGTGGTCCTGCTCAGAGCAGCGAGTGTAACCGGTAACGGTTTCTTCCAGAAGCTCGACGGCGCTATTTTCCACGCGAGCGGAAGCGCGAGGCTCCGAAGCGTCGGCGTCTACGTCATATTTATCCGCCAGATAGCCGGTGAAATAGGCCGGGCTAAAGGGCACCAATTCAGAATAATCAAATGGCTCAATGCTTTCCATATAAGTATCGTCCATCTTGCTGCTGCCGTCCACAGGAATCTTGGAAAAGCTCATCTGACCCTTACGGTCGCACTGGTACACGCTGGTCTCGATGATGGTCTCGTCATTGGTCTCGATCACATTGTCCCGCTCGCCGCGGAAGGTAGCCGACGCGCTGACCTTGGAATCAAAGAGCCAGAATGGCACATACATAGGCTGGATATCTTCTACGCGGTTATTCGCCGTGAAGGCCGCCGGAAGGAGTGGCTTA
>CAVKMC010000253.1:0-3330 GCA_963657285.1 Agathobacter sp. | reverse complement strand
GTCTCCTTCCCGATGACCTCCAGGATACGGGCGATGAGCTTCTCCTTGTCCACCGTGGGGAGATCTCCCCCGCCGCCATTCCTATCGGCGGTATACTCCGCCAGCGCCTTTTTCAGTGGATTCAAGATGCCGATATAGTCCAGGATGAGGCCATTGCTCTTCCCCTCGCTCACGCGATTCGCCCGGGCGATGGTCTGCATCAGCGTGTGAGCCTTCAAAGGCTTATCGATATAGAGACAGGAGAGACACTTCACATCGAAGCCCGTGAGCCACATGGCGCACACGAAGACCACCCGCAGCGGATTTCCGGGATCCTTGAATTCCTTATCCAGCTCCCGCTTCACCATCTTTTCCCGATGGGTCGTGATGTCGAGATTCCAAGCCTTGAAAGTCTTGATCTCATTCTGCTCCTGGCTCACCACCACCGCCATCTCCGTCTCCTTCATCCAGGAAATACGGCGGTCTAGCTCCTGGGCCTCCTGCTGGGACACCGTCTTGCGCAATGTCTCCAGGCGGTGGATTTCCTCCTTCCAGTACTCCTGCACGAAATTGTACATCCGCACGCAGGACACCTTATTCAGACACACCACCATGGCCTTCCCGCTGGTCCACAGGTCCGAGTAATTCTCTGCGAAATCCTTCGCCACCGCCCGAAGCCTGGGCTCTGCGGTGAGGAGATGGATTTCCTTGGCAAATTCCTGCTCCACCTTCTCCTCTTGATTCACATCCAAGTCCGCCCGCTCGATGGCATCCCGGATCTCTTCGGTGATAGCGCTATCCCGCAGGGTACCGATCTTTTGTCCCCGATTCTCATAGAAAAGCGGCACCGTGGCGCCATCCTCGATGGCCCTTTGGAAATCATAGATCGACACATAGCCGCCGAAGGTACGCTTCGTCAGCTCGTCAAAAGAAAGCAGCGGCGTGCCGGTGAAGCCGATGCGGGACGCCGTAGGCAGCATCTTCATCATGTGATCGGCGAAAATCCCATTCTGACTGCGGTGGGCCTCGTCGGACATGATGATCACATCATGCTCCGGATAGATGGGCGCCCGGTCTGCATTGAATTTCTGGATCAGCGTGAAGATGAAGGCCGGATTTCCCAGAAGCTTCTGCTCCAGGTCCGCGCTACTAGACGCGATGAAGGAGGACGCCTTCCCATGCTGCAAAAGGCCACAATTCTCGAAAGTATCACTGATCTGCCGATTCAGCTCCTCCCGGTCCGTCAAGACCACGAAGGTGGGATGGCCGCCCATCTTCCGCTGGATTTTCTTGGCGAATAAAACCATAGAGTAGCTCTTCCCGGAGCCCTGGGTATGCCAGAAAACCCCCAGCTTCCCATCCCGCAGGCTGCGATGCTCATAGGCCTTCACCGCCTCATTCACCCCCAGGTACTGGTGATTTCTCGCCAGAATCTTCGCCGTATGGCCGCCGGAGTGGTCGTAAAGGATGAAATTTTCGAAAAGGTCCAGGAAATTCTCCTTCCTGCAAATGCCGTAAAGCATAGTCTGCAGCGCTACGCTCCCCTTCTCGTCCTCTTTGAGACGCTTCCACTCATGGAAAAAGGCATAGGGACTCCCCAGGGTCCCTACCTTTGCCTCGCTGCCATTGGAGAGCATCACGAAAGCATTGAAATAGAAAAGGTGAGGGATCGTATCCTGGTAATCGGTGTAATTGTCATCATAGGCACGACGCACATCCACATCCTGTCGCTTCAGCTCCACAAAGAGCAGCGGGATCCCATTCACAAATCCCACGATGTCCGTGCGGCGCCGGTAGAGCTCCCCATGGATTTTCATCTCCTTCACCGCCAGGAAATCATTCCGCTCCGGATGGGCGAAGTCGATCACCACCGCCCGCTTCTTCTCCTGCTCGCCGTGAGGCTTCTCCACCGTCACCGGGATGCCGTCTCGGATGAGGAAATACTTCTCCTCATTGATCTCTAGGAGCGACGCCGTAGAGAGATGGCGGGTCAGCACATCCCTGGCCTCTCGGATCTGCTTCTCATTCATCCAGGGATTCAGCCGCTTCAAAGCTCTCTGGAAATAGCGGAAAAGAAGGATCTCCCGATAGCTCTCCCGGCCCAGCATCCCGCTCTTTCCCAGCGTCTCGAAGTTGTAGGCCAGCTTCACCTCCCAGCCCAGGGACTCCAGCAGCCGCCCTGCATTCTCCTGCACCATCCTATTCTCCGAATACTCGTAGCTCATAGGCGCCTCCTTACACTTCCATCTCCCCGCTCATCAGCTTCGGTAACAACCGGTCACGGGCTTCGGTGGATAGTAATATCTGATCCCGTAAAATACGAATTTTATCGTGTATCGCTTGCATGAAATCTTCAAACTGCGAAAGTACTTCCTCAGCAGGAACGATAATCTCTACCTCTTTTATCACATCTCTATACAATTCCTGTTGATTGGTCGAGCCCTTGCCTCTAGTCATCAGATATGCTTGGTTATTCTTAATGACAGAGTATAAAAATTGTACTTTTGCTTCCTCATTGGATCTGACAAGAGTCACATGCGAGTCCAAAGTGGTATTGGAATAATCGCCATATACTTGCCCCACTCGTCCCAATGTTCCACTTCCTGTCGAACAGATAACTGTATCTCCGTCTTGAAGATTCAAATCCGAAGGATATACTTTTTCCTGCCGCCTAGCTTCAGAAATATTCATTATAGATTCACGAATACATTTCTGATTGATAACCGTATATTTTCCATTTTCATTATATTTAGGAGAAATGCCGCGACGCAGCACGCTGGACAAATCGCCTATAGTTGCTTTCTTCCACCCCTCGGGGACGCCGTCCACCAGGGGGACGGTCTCATGGCCGGGGAAGTGGAGGTCCACGAACCACTCCTTATAGAGCCGCCGCGCCGCCTCCTCCAAGAGGCGGATCTGCTTCCGGTTGTTCTCGATCAGGTCATCATAGGCGGAGAGGATGTTGGCGATTTTAGCTTGAGTTTCAATGGATGGTGCGGGAAACTCGATGGTAGATAATTTTTCCCAAGAAAGATTATCTTGAGCAGTTCCCTGCGAAATTTGCTTACAGTCTCTCTGTAAGATATCAAATGCATACTTTACAAATCTAACATCAGAAATCTCCTTATATGGTGTAAATCCCATAATACTGTCAGGAAAACATGCATCGATTCCTAAAATTGCTGTATCGGCTATATTGGCCGCAATCGTTATACAAAGAGTTCCTGCTGGCCAAAGCTTACTTTGTGCAAGACCTATTTCATTATACGTTTCAGAATAACTCGTTAAATAACACTCTGCTTTTTTTACGTCAGCGGTTTGGATAAATGGATATTCACCACCAAATAAAAC
>CAVKMC010000252.1:0-3335 GCA_963657285.1 Agathobacter sp. | reverse complement strand
AAACAAAAGCGCCGCAAGTTTGAAAAAGTGGATTCACATTTTCTATATTTCAAAATTTGCGCCGCTTTTCAATTTGATGCGGCGCACCACCCCTTGAACCTTGAACCTTGAACCTTGAACCTCGAACCTAACATTAGAAAGCGTGTACCTATGAGTGAAAACGTACTTACCATCAGCCACCTCTCTTTATCGCTTCCGGTGAAGAAGGGGATGGTGCCGATTCTTCATGATGTGAATATAGAATTAAACGCCGGCGAAATCCTTGGGCTTGTGGGCGAGTCGGGAAGCGGGAAGTCTATGACCGCCTTCGCCGTCTCCCGTCTTCTGCCCGGTGGAAATAAGGCAGACCTGGGCGGCTCCATCCGTCTTTGCGGCAAGGAGCTCATGGGGGCGGACGAGAAGGAAATGGAAATCCTCCGCGGCCGCGATGTGTCCATGATTTTCCAGGAGCCTATGACCTGTCTGAATCCGGTCTTCACCATCGCCCAGCAGATGGTGGACGTCATCCGCGCCCACGGCGATGTGTCCAAAGCCGACGCCAGGAAGCAGGCTCTTGCCATGCTCGAAGCCGTGCACATCCGAAACGCCGAGGACGTCCTGGACTGCTATCCCTACGAGCTTTCCGGCGGCATGCGGCAGCGGGTGATGATCGGCATCGCTCTCTCCTGCAAGCCGAAGCTTTTGATCGCCGACGAACCGACCACGGCTCTCGACGTGACGGTGCAGGCGAAAATTCTCTACCTCATCAAGGAGGCCTGCGAGAATCTGGGCACCGCTGTGCTTTTTATTTCCCATGACCTTGGCGTTATTTCCGAAATCTGCGACAAGGTCTCGGTCATGTACTCCGGCCACATCGTAGAGTCCGGCGATACGAAGCACGTCCTCGAGCATCCGCTGCATCCCTACACCCGCGCCCTCATCGCCGCGCTGCCCCGTTTCTCGTCCGATAGAAATACGGACAAGCTGAAAGCCATCCCCGGCATCGTCCCTGACCCGTCGGAGAAAATGGGCGGCTGCCGCTTCGCCCCCCGCTGCCCCCTCCGCGCTGAAGAGTGCGAGCAGGGCCTCCCCCCCTGCGTGGAATGTGGGGAAGGACATAGGGTGTATTGTAGGAGGGTTTAGGGGTAAGACGCGTTTGACTGCTTCGTCATAGCTAGGAGCTTTGAGCTAGGAGCTTGGAGCTTCATTGGAGTCAGTAGGCATGCTATACCATAGAGACATGGTTCCCTAAGCATGCTTGCCGGACACTAACAGAGCTCCAAGCTCCCAGCTCCTAGCTCAAAGCTATGAGGGAACAGGTAAGCATGCTTTATTCCAGGCTGACAGCCTACCAAAGGAGATACCATGGATATACTACAACTCAAAGAGGTCACGAAGACCTTTCATACCAAAAGCTTTTGGGGAAAGACGAAGGAAGTCCATGCGGTGAATGGCATCAGCCTCACCCTCTCCAAAGGCGAGACCTTAGGGCTCGTGGGTGAGTCGGGCTGCGGCAAGAGCACCCTGGCGAGCCTCATCATCCGCCTCGAAGAACCTACCTCGGGACAGATCCTTCTCTATGACAAGGACATCACCCACGCCAAGGAAGCGGAGATCCGCGAGCTCCGGAAGAAAATACAGATCGTTTTCCAGGATCCCTACTCCTCCCTGTCGCCCCGCATGACCATCCGCGAGATTTTGATCGAGCCGGCCCGCATCTTGGGCGGCCAGACGAAGGAGGAAATGGAAAGCCATGCGGCCCATCTCATGGAGATGGTAGGCCTTCGCCAAAGCGCGCTGGACAAATATCCCCACGAATTTTCCGGCGGCCAGCGCCAGCGTATTTCCATCGCCCGCGCCCTTATGACCCATCCGGAAATCCTGATCCTCGACGAACCCACCTCCGCCCTGGACGTATCCGTGCAGGCCCAGGTCCTGGACATTCTCCTGGACCTGAAGGAAAAGCTGGGGCTCACGTACATTTTTATTTCCCACAACCTGGCGGTGGTGAAATACATCGCCGACCGCACCGCCGTGATGCAGAAGGGGGAAATCGTAGAAATCGGAAGCAGCGAGGAAATCTTCGAGCACCCCAAGGACGCCTACACCAAGGACCTCATCGAAGCGGTCCCCATGATCGGCAAGCCCTTCATCGCCCCCAGGCAGATCCACGGGCTTGCAGACATATAAAGTGAGAAGTGAGGAGTTAGGAGTGAGGAGTGTTGGTGCGGCGCACAAATTAAGAAGCGCCGCATATAAAAGGGGCGAAGCCCTCCGCTTAGACCCGCTTCCTTTAGAAGGGGGAGGGTTGGCGGGCACGAACCGCTGCTTCCTCACTACCGTGAACCGTTCACCGTATAACCGTTTACCGCGCAGAATACCGATGGCGAGTCACGGAGCAATAAGCTCTTGTGTAGAAAGGCGTATCGCTCCACGGCTCGCTATCGATAAAAAGTCGGTTAACGGTTACACGGTGAACGGATAAAGGCGCGTTTTTCTATTTCAAAAATTTGCGCCGCTTTATGAATTGTGCGGCGCACCACCACTCCTCCCTCCTCACTCCTAACTCCTCACTTCATGCAAAGGTGGTATTTTCATGACACATACAGAGCTCTCCCATCTCTCCTCTCTCATCGAGCGGATGATGGATTACTATTCCGTCCCCGGCATGGCGATCGGCATCGTCCATGAAGGGAAGACGGAGTTTCTTTCTTTTGGCTACAGAAATATAGAAGAGAGGAAGCCCTTCACCGAGAGGACCATCAGCGGCGTGGGGTCCTGCTCGAAGTCTATGACCTCCATGGCGGTCATGCGTCTCGCTGCCCACGGGGTCTTGGACATCGACGAGCCCATCGCCCATTACATCAAGGGCTTCCGCCTGTGGGATCGTCCGGCGGGTGAGGCGGTGACGCTTCGGGATATGATGTGCCACCGCACCGGTGTGGCGGGACACGATGGCGCGTGGCCGGATAATTCCATTTCCCGCGTGGACTATCTCTCGCGGCTTCAGTACCTGGAGCCGAACGTCCCCTTCCGCTCCATCGCCCAATACAGCAACGTGATGTACGCCGCCGTCGGCGGGATCATGGAGGCGGTGACCGGAAAGAAGTGGGAAGAAATTTTGCAGGAGGAAATCTTCGGGCCTCTGGGCATGGAGGATACCTATTGCCTCATGGATGACGCGGCGGCTCATGACGAGTGCGCCTATCCCTACCGCTGGCACGGGGGCCTTTGCCGCATCCCGCGGTGGAATATCGACCAGGCCGGCCCCTGCGGCTCGGTCATGAGCACCGCCACTGATATGGCGAAATGGATTTCCTGTCACATGAATGGCGGCGCGCCGCTCATCGAAGGAG
>CAVKMC010000251.1:0-3343 GCA_963657285.1 Agathobacter sp. | reverse complement strand
TGAGGAGTGAGGAGTGGAGGTGCGCCGCACAATTCATAAAGCGGCGCAGAGTTTTTGAAATAGAAATTCGCGCACCTGCTTCCTCATAGCTTGGAGCCTGGAGCCTGGAGCTTGGAGCTCGGCTAGCGTCAGTAGACATACTTGACGATAGAGCCGAGGTGTACACGCTTTACGGTTTCTCTATAATTTTTCACGATGATGAGGCTGGGGTGCGGGTGCGCAATGGCTCTAACGTATGGCTTGACTACTGCCTCTATCAGAGCTCCAAGCTCCAAGCTCCTAGCTCCTAGCTATGAGGAGGCAGGTACGCGGTTAGCTATTTCACCGCCTCCGCTAGCTTTTCCATGAAGAATTTCGTATTCTCCATGAGGTCCGGGCCTTGGGTCTGCAGGGCTCCTCCTACCAGGAAGATGGTGTCGGGGCCGTAGACGCGGACCATTTCTTTGAAGAGCTGCCAGCGCATGCCGCCGGAGGGGACGGGGAAGTTGGATTTCAGGTAGGCCATCTTGGTCTCTGTGCCTTCGGCGATTTTCTGGCAGGTGTCCTGGGAGAAGGCGAAGCGGCCGCCGAAGCTGGTGAAGATGGACGCATCAGCACCGGCGAGACGGGAGAGCTGGCCGTAGTAGCAGAAGGGGGAGATGCCGCTGTCCTTCGAGAGTACTGCGGGACCGGAGAAGCAGGGATGGAGGAAAATAGGAAGACCGAAGTCCGGCGAGCGGGCCAGGTCTCGGATCATGGTGAAGCCGGTAATGGCCGGCGCCGCCATGATGCCGTCAGCGCCGAGCTCCTTGGCTTTGTAAGCTCTTTCGAGAAATCCAAGTCCGTCGGTGGTGCAGTTGGCCACGTACATGGATTTCTTGCCGGTCTTTTCCTTCGCATCGGCCAGAGCCATGACGCATTGGAGCACACGCTCCTCGAAGGGCGCGTAGCTCTGGTTCATGAGGCTGTGGTCGTCCTTGATGATGGGGCAGCCGCCCATGGCGAGATCGTAGACCATCTTGGCCAATTCCTTCGGGCTTCTTCCCAGCGGTTTGATGGCGGACATGAGGATCGGGCCGCGGGGCACGCCGCAAAGGTCGCGGATGCCGCTCCGTCCAAACTTCGGACCCGGGTAGTTGTCGTACATCCCTTCCGGCAGTTCGAAGGACATGAGGCGGATGCCCTGCTGAAGGCTGGTATTTCCAAAGAGCATATTGATGAGCTCTGCCATTTCATCGCCCACCGCGTCAGGGCTGTAGGAAATCGTGGCATAGTAAGCCCCGGGCTCTGCCTTCTTCAGGTCGTCGATCTCGCCGACGATGGTATCGGCGATGAAGGAGCCCTCGACAAGCTCATAAGGGCACTCCACCGTCTGCTCCACGCAGATGCCAAAGGCCAATTTCTTCGCTTCCTCATAGGAGGCGGCGGCGATGCGATAGGTCGCAGTAAAACGGGAGGACTCTCTGAGATCTCCCGTCAGTTCAGCAAATAATTCACTATCAAAAAAAGATGGTTCGTTCAAAAGGGGACTCCTTTCGTGTGACAAGGGATAAGGGACAAGGGATAAGGCGCATTTGACTGCCTCGACATAGCTAGGAGCTTGGAGCTAGGAGCTTGGAGCAAGTCTACTCCAAGAGACGCTAAAAAGCGTTGTCGAGACAAGAGGTTTCGCTCTTTTAGCTGGGCTCCTTGTCAAAGCAGGTAAATGCGCCTTGCTTTACTAATCCTACCGCCAAGCATGCTTACTGACGCTAAAGAAGCTCCAAGCTCCAAGCTCTGAGCTCAAAGCTATGGCGAAGCAGGTAAAAGCGCCGCATCCCTTATCCCTTTAAACTTATTTCTCGTGCGTCATCCGATACGGATTATCCAGATGCGATGCCGTATCATCGGAGAGCCAATAGAGCGGGCGGTTTCTGGTTTCTTCAAACATGCGTCCCACGTATTCGCCAATGACGCCTAGGCCCATGAGGTTCATGCTGCCGAAGAGGGAGATGAGGATGGTCATGGTAGCCCAGCCGGGGACGGCTTCTCCGGTGACCACGCAGAAGAGCACGTGGAGGATGAGGAGCGCGCCGAAGGCGGCTGCAAAGACGCCGCAGTAGAAAGCGATGCGAAGGGGCAGGGTGGAATTGGTGATGATGCCGTCCATAGCAAAGTGGAGCATCTTCTTCATAGAGAATTTGGAGACGCCGGCGTGCCGCGCGGGCGCTTCGAATTCGATGGTGGTCTGCTTGAAGCCAAGGCCCCCCACGATGCCGCGGATGAAGCGGGAATGTTCGCGGAAGCGAAGGAAAGCGTCCAAGGCTTTCCGGTCCATGAGACGGAAATCAGAACCGCCGGGGACCACCGGGGAATTGGAAATCGAATTGATCACCGCGTAGTATCCGGCGGAGGTGATCTTCTTCACCGGTCCCGCGTCCTCGGTGGCGGTGCGGATGGTCTGCACGATGTCATAGCCCTCCTGCCACTTCTCGATGAGCGTGGGGATCAGAGCCGGCGGATGCTGCATGTCGCCGTCCATGGTGATCACCGCATCGCCTACCGCAAAGTCCATGCCGCAGGTGATGGCAATCTGGTGGCCAAAGTTTCTGGCAAACGTCAGCGCCCGCACATGAGGATCACTCTCGGCGAGCTGGTGGATCAGTTCATCGGTCCGGTCCTTGGAGCCATCATTCACGTAAATGATCTCATACTCCATGGGCACGTCCTTCATGACCTTCGTCACTTCGTCGTGGAAATAGACAACATTTCCTTCTTCATTATATACAGGTGTTACGATGGATATCATAGTATGCCTCCCAATGACTTACATTATAGCACAAGCGGGGACTCTTATTTTCTTATATTTATACTTATTATAGGGGGAGGGAGTTACAGAAAAAGGAAGAGGGATTAAACTTTTGTGAAATAGTTGGGGGGCGAAAGTGAGGAGTGAGGAGTGAGGAGTGGAGGTGCGGCGCACAATTCATAAAGCGCCGCGAGTTTTGAAATAGAGAACTGCTTACCTGCTTCGTCATAGCTATGAGCCTGGAGCTAGGAGCTTGGAGCTCTGGTAGAGTCACTTGGCATTTAACTGCGTTAGAAGAAGGCGAGCGAAGCACTCCCGCCGCCACTGTGTGGCATGCCTACTGACGCTAGTCGAGCTCCAAGCTCCAAGCTAAAAGCTCCTAGCTATGACGAAGCAGGAAAACGCGTTGACTTTTCAAATTTGCGGCGCTTCTTAATTTGTGCGCCGCACCACCACTTCTCACTCCTCACTTTGGACCATCACCCGCCCTTCGGGCACCCTCTTCAGAGAAGAGGGCATGAAAAAAACACTCCCGAAGGAGTGCCTTTTTTATTTCACCTCGTTGATGCAAGCGAC
>CAVKMC010000250.1:0-3360 GCA_963657285.1 Agathobacter sp. | reverse complement strand
GACCCTTCTCCAAGGGTCTACTCACGTAAGGCTGGTGTTACAGCTCTATACTAACCCTCGGCATAAAACCCTTAACTTAATAGCGTTACTCTTTCCAGGGGAAGGAGGTCTGAAAGCGGAAAATGGATACGACTACCGACCACCGGCTACTGATCACTGATCACTAATTACTAAATCGCTATCGTTTTCCCCGAGACTATCGAATGATTCTCATTTCCATATGTTATTTTCTTCGATTTTTACTTGAATTTTTCAAGCTGAGGACTTGAGGTTTTCAATTGGAATCGACGTTTTGGCATGCTAGAATGTCATTAACAAGTGAGTGATGATTAGAAATCACTATCAGGAAATATGGATTCCGTGATATGAGATTTGAGAATGTTAAGCGGCTTGTGAGTGACCGCACCCGGCGAACCCGTATTTCCTCAGATGAATTACTAGGAGGTCATGATGAGAAAAGGGTTAGCTATTGCATTGAGTGCTGCATTGTTGTTTGGTCTTTCCGGCTGTGGCAGTGAAGAGAAGCCTGCGCAGGGTACTGTGGCACAGAAGGTGGCCGAGGCGCCGGCGAAGGAGGATTTCAAGGCGCTGACGGAGGTGAAGCAGGGGCAGAAGAATGTATACGCGGTGGTGAAGGCGTTCCACAATCCATACTGGCAGGAAGTGATGCTGGGGATGAAGGCGGGCGCTGAGGCGGCGCATGTGAATCTGTATGTAGGCGGCGTACTGACGGATGGGAACTGGGAGACCCAGAAGGATATGATCAAGCACATCGAGGATAATAAGATCGATGGACTGATTCTGGGCACGGCGGACAGCCTTCGCATGGCGGATACCACGAAGGAGCTGCGCGATAAGAAGAAGCCGGTGATCCTGGTGGATACGATGCTGAATACCCAGGACTATGATGCGGCTTTCTTGACAAACAATTTGCAGGCCGGCGCGGAAGCGGCAAAGAAAATGGTGGAGCTCTTGAAGCAGAATGGTATTTCCGAAGAGGATGATATCACGGTGGGCGTCCACGTGAGCAACCTGTCGAGCCGCACGGAGTCGGAACGTCTCGATAGCATCATTGCAAATTGGTACGGCATCGCGCCGCGTCATTGGAAGATTGACAGCGAATACATGGTGAACTTCGGCGATGAGAGCATCGGTGAAAAGCTGGTGCTGGATAATTTGAATACGAAGCAGAGCCTGAAGGCGATTTTCGCAGTGAATAATAACTGCACCAATATCACCATGCAGGCGGTGATGAAGCTGGGCCGCAAGGATGTGTCGGTCATGGGCTTCGATATGAGCGATATCGTGAGAGAGGGCATCGAGCGGAAGGAATACAAGTTCGCGACGATCATGCAGAATCCGCACCGGATGGGCTTTGAGGCTGTGAAGGCGGCTGCGGCTGCTATGGCCGGCCAGACTATCGCAGAGCGTGATGTGGATACCGGCGCTGCTGTGGCTGATGAAAAGAATTTGGCAGAAATGCTGGCGAAGGCAAGAAAATAAGAGATTTTTGGAAATAAGGAAGGCGATGGCTGTGTGGGCTGTCGCCTTTTCTTTTTTAGAGATGATGAGAAATTGAGATAATGAGATGATGAGATGAATTGAGTCGGTGGGCATGCTTGGGGCTAGTGGTAGGTATGAGCCTTTTGCGCATTTCTATCTGGCGCTTGGTGCGACCCTTCTCCAAGGGTCTACTTGCTTACGATGGAGCAACAATCAGTGCTAAAAAGAGAGAAAATAGGAAAGCAGAAATCGTATTTCTTGTTATCTCAATTTCTCACATTCTCATATTCTCATACTCTCATCATCTCGATTTCCAAATCTTGAATGGGCGGGGGCGCTCGCTTATAATAGGAAATATATTTTATAGAAATGGGTGATCATATGGCTATGAATTTTGATATTCCGGATGTGTCGGAGTCGGCGGCGAAGGCGGTGACCGGCGGGAAGCGGCGTAAGCCTCGCAAGGTGGGGGCGCTGCGTCTCGGGGATTCCTTGAAGGTGGTGTCTCATCACTACACCTGCACGGAGGAGAGCAAGGATGAGGACAAGGGCATTGCTTTTTATTCTCTTTCGGAAGGGGAGGAGAGGGCGTCTTTCTATGGCAGCGAGGTGTCTCTCATCGGTGTGTGTGTCCACCGGAAGAAGGTGGCGGCGATTTATATGGAAATACCGGCGGCAAAGTGCGCAGACTTCCTGAAGGCGCTCACTGCAGAGGCGGGAGAGGGGACGCCGTCGTCTGCGATGGATGTATTTGCAGACACGGTGACTTCCATCTTCGTCACGAAGCCTTCGAAAGGGGAATCGGTCTGCACCATCGCTTTGATGGATAGCGAGGAGGCGAAGGCGCTGTCGGACCAGGCGGCGGTAGAGGCGGAGGAGAAGGCGCAGGCTAAGGGGCCTTTGGCGAAGCTTTTCTCTACGTTCTTTGACCCGGTGGGTCGCATGAGCCGGAAATCCTATATCCCGAAGATGCTGATCATGGGCATTCCGGCGGTGGTGATGTTTGCATTCACTTGCTTGAAGCCGGAGCTTTTTGTAGGCGACTCGAATGTGTATATCATGACGTTCCTCATCTTCGGGACGCTGTGCTTTATTTCCTTGATCAGCCTGGGCATGCGCCGCATGTCGGATATGGGGCTGTCTCATCTGTATTATTGGGCCTTCTTCGCGGTGCTCTTTGCCATCAATCAGCTGGGCGGCGGCGTCCTGGGCTCGGAGCTTAATGCCACCCGTCTCACTGCGGTGATCTTCATGGCGGCCATCATTCTCCTCGCTTTCTTCCCTGGGGAGAATAAGAAGAATAAGTACGGACCGGTGCCGAAGGACTAGGCTTGAAAGAATACCGCTTAAGCAACAAATAGCACGCGAAAGTTTTTTCAGAAAGGGTTCAAGGTTCGAGGTTCAAGGTTCAAGGGATGGTACGCCGCATCAAATTAAAAAGCGGCGTGAGTTTAGAAATACAGGAGTATGATTCGATTTTTCAAATTTGCGGCGCTTCCCGATTTGTGCGCCGCACCTTCCCTTGAACCTAAATACTTGAACCCTGAACCTTTTTACCTACAATCAGCTTTCCCGCCAAATTAAAGGGACGTGCCCCGGGGGATTACTATTTATGACATAACAAAAAACCTGCAGATTTCTCTGCAGGTTTTATTTTTTGGAGGCGGTGCCCGGAGTTGAACACGGGGATAAGGGGCTTGCGGGCCCCATGCCTTGGCGCTTGGCTACACCGCCATTGAAAAAAGTAGATACAGTATATCGCATTTTTTCGAAAAGGTCAAGGGAGGGGATATGGGATAGGAGCCGCGTACCTGCTTCGTCATAGCTAGGAGCTTTTAGCTTGGAGCTTGGAGCTCG
>CAVKMC010000249.1:0-3375 GCA_963657285.1 Agathobacter sp. | reverse complement strand
AAGGGTCTACTCTCTTAGGGCTAGTGTCATGTTCTAAGCTAAGCCTCAGCATGAAATCCTTAACTTAACAGCATTGCCGGAAAGAGGGGGACCGCTTTAGCGGTGGAGGTTGGCAAAGAGCAGGCTACCTGCTTCATCATAGCTAGGAGCTAGGAGCTTGGAGCTTGGAGCTCCGGTAGAGGCAGTAGGCATGTCATACGGTAGCGACATAGAGCTCTCGCATCCCCACTTCGACATAGCTCCTCACTATACCGAAGTGAGCAAACGCGTCTTGTCACATGGATTGACAGTCCAGCATGCTTACTGGGCTCCACAAAAGCTCCAAGCTCCTAGCTCCAAGCTCCTAGCTATGACGAAGCAGTCAAACGCGCCTTATCACCTATCCCTTGTCCCTTATCCCTAAAAAGACACAAAAAAACTGCAGAAGCAAAAAGCTTCCACAGTTTTTGATTTCCCAAATTACAGATCATTGTACAGCGGATATTTCACGCAGAGAGCCTGTACTCGTTTCGCGCAGTCGGCTTTGATGGCAGCGTCTTCCGGATTCTTGACAACCAGGGAGATGATGTCTGCCACTTCTTTGAAATCGTCTTCCTTGAAGCCGCGGGTGGTGAGGGCCGGGGAGCCGAGACGGATACCGCTGGTAACAAATGGAGAGAGGGTTTCGAAAGGAATGGTATTTCTATTGGCAGTGATGCCGATTTCATCAAGGACGGTCTGAGCGACCTTGCCGGTGATGCCGATGGCTTTCATATCAGCCAGAAGCACGTGGGTATCGGTGCCGCCGGAAACGACGCGGATGCCATTCTTCTGCAGCTCGTCGGAGAGAACCTTTTCGTTCTTCTTGATCTGCTTTGCATAGGCTTTGAAATCATCGGAGAGATCTTCGCCGAATGCCACAGCCTTCGCTGCAATGACATGCATCAAGGGACCGCCCTGCATGCCCGGGAATACAGCTTTATCGATGGCTTTGCCGTACTGTTCCTTGCACATGATGATGCCGCCTCTCGGACCGCGGAGAGTCTTATGGGTGGTGGTGGTCACGATGTCTGCCCACGGCACAGGGCTCGGGTATTCGCCGCCGGCTACGAGGCCTGCGAAGTGTGCCATATCTACCATGAAGAGAGCGCCCACTTCGTGAGCGATGGCTGCGATTCTTTCGAAGTCAATGATGCGGGAGTAAGCGCTGGTGCCGCCAATGATCATCTTCGGCTGTACTTCCTTCGCCAGTTTTTCCATAGCGTCATAGTCCAGGAGTTCGTCGTCCTGTCTTACGCCGTAGGGAACTACATTGAAATAGTTGCCGGAAATATTGACCGGGCTGCCGTGAGACAGGTGGCCGCCATCGGTAAGGTTCATGCCCAGCATGGTGTCTCCCGGTTTCAGGAGGCCATAATATACAGCGAAGTTTGCCTGGGAGCCGGAATGGGGCTGTACGTTGACATGGTCAGCGCCGAAGAGCTCCTTCGCTCTGTCGATAGCCAGCTGTTCTACTACGTCTACATATTCGCAGCCGCCGTAGTATCTCTTGCCCGGATAGCCTTCTGCGTATTTGTTGGTGAGGACGCTCCCCTGGGCTTCCATGACTGCGTAGCTGACAATATTTTCAGAAGCAATCATTTCCAATTTGTTTCTCTGGCGGTTCAATTCCTGCTGAATCGCTTCATATACCGCTTTGTCTTCTTTTAAATGTTTCATTATAAAGCTCCCTTCATTCGGTCATGTAATAATCGGTAGTTGTTTTCGTAGTCGGTGGTCGGTAGTCGGTAGTCGGGACGCACTTGACCTCTTTCTCAAGTAAGTCCTTGTACCTTGAACCTCGAACCTTTTTCATACTTAATCAATAAGCGAACACTATTAAGCTAAATTGATGCTCCTATTGTACCACGCTAAGTGCAACAATTCATCCAAATCATCCATGGATTCGTGAATGATATAGAAAAATGGGTTTAGCATGTATTTTCTTGATGAAACATACACCCAAACCCATTCCGTGAGTTCCCGTATTCACTTATACGCGCCAATGCAATGCATCGACAAAGATAGTATAGCACAATTCGTCCATAAGTAAAGTATTTATTTCTTCCCCCGCAGGGCGGGGGTTGGCATGAACTTAGTAATTAGTAATTAGTGGTCAGTGATCAGTGATCAGGACGCGATTAACGTCCTCCCACATGGCATTAAGCTCGATATATGAATCCGGCGAAAAAGTCGTACAGATCACTAATTACTAATTACTAAATCACCGACCACTACGCCTCTACGCCAGGCGCCTCTTCCCGCGCGTAATGCGCCCGTTCTCCACCGATCAGCGGCGGGCGGGTCTTCGCGCCTACCACGAGAGCCGCGCCGATGTGGTTATTCGTGAGCCGCACCGGGACGGCCACGCGCTTCAAGTGCATACCAATCATAGTGAGACCGATGTCAAGGCCGCCATCGGCTTTGATTTCCTCTACGGCCACCGGATCCCGGAAATGATAGTACGCATTGGTGGAGAAAGCGCCACCGGCGTGAAGCCAGGGCACCACGGTCACTTCCTGGTAGCCGAAGCGCTCTGCGGTTTCTCTTTCCACGATGAGGGCGCGATTCAGATGCTCGCAGCACTGGAAGGCCAGGCGCAGTTCTTTTTCCTTTGCCGCTTCCATCAAGGCTTCCACCACCGCGGTCCCCACTTCGTAGGAGCTATCCTTGCCGATATGGCCACCGCGGATTTCACTAGAGGAGCCGCCGATGACGATGAGACTTCCCTTGCGGAAATGGGACACCTCACAAAGCTCTTCGAAGGCTTTCTTTGCTTCTTCTCTTAATTCTTCAAACATGATGTTCATCTTCTTCGATCTGTGCAATCTTGCCAATGCGGCGTGCATGGCGTCCCCCTTCGAATGGGGTGTGCAGGAATTCATCCATAATAAATTCAGCCAGGCCCGGTCCCACTACGCGAGCGCCCAGGGTCATGACATTCGCATCGTTGTGGGCTCTGGTGAAATGAGCCGAGAAGGTATCTCCGCAGAGAGCCGCACGGATGCCCTTCATCTTATTGGCAGCGATGCACATGCCGATGCCGGTGCCGCATACCAGGATGGCAAAGTCCGCCTCCCTCTTCTGCACCAGGCGGCAAGCCTTCACCGCATAGTCCGGATAGTCACAGGACTCGGTGGTGTCGGTACCGCAGTCGATGTACTCGATCTTTTCTTCATCCAAATGGGCTTTCAAAGAAGCCTTCAGTTCAAATCCGCCATGGTCACTGGCAATAGCAACTTTCATGATGTGCCTCCTATAAAGTGTACCTTATTACTGCTTAGATTTAGTGGTCGGTAATTAGTGGTCGGTAATTAGTAATTAGTAATCAGTGATCAGTAGTCAGTGATCAGGGCG
>CAVKMC010000248.1:0-3387 GCA_963657285.1 Agathobacter sp. | reverse complement strand
ACGCCTTTTGGGCGCAGGCTTTTTTATCTCATCGCGGAGAGGAGAGAAAATGCGACTCATCGGTCTTGTCCCTGGCTATCAGTTCGGAAAGACGGGCATCCGTGTGCCCTTGAGAAAGCAGGCTCTCATTGTAGATTTTTTTGAGAATGTAAAAGAAAACTCCTTCGGGAAGAACGGCATCTTTGTGATGCGTGATTCTTTTTGAAGGAGTTATTTTGTTTGGGGACATATTTCCTAAGCAAATGAATTTGGAGGGAGGAATATCATGCACGTAGGAATTGTTATGGGAAGTGATTCCGATTTGCCGGCTATGAAAAAAGCTTTCGGCATTTTGGACGATTTCGGAGTCACCTATGATGTGGCTATCGCATCAGCACATCGCACACCAAAGAAACTGGCTGACTTTGTAGCAGCCCAGGAAGAAAAAGGCGCAGGCGCATTCATCGCCGGTGCCGGCATGGCCGCCGCCCTCCCGGGTGTCGTAGCCAGCTTGACGCTCCGTCCGGTCATCGGCGTGCCGCTCTCCGGCGCAAAGCTTGATGGGATGGACGCGCTCTTTTCCATCGTGCAGATGCCGTCGGGTATCCCGGTGGCAACTGTCGCTATCGATGGGACAAAGAACGCCGCCTTCCTGGCTGTAGAAATCGGCGCCGTATCCGATCCGACTCTGTATGAAAAATACAAAGCCTACCGCGAAAAAGCAGCGGCAGAAATTTTTGAAAAAGACGCGAAGCTGCAGCAGGAGCTGGGTCGCTAAAAAAGGGCGAAGCCCATCACTTGAACCTCCTTCCTCTGGAGAGGCCACTGAAAAAGTCCTGTTTCGATGTATGGCCCTTATTTTTATGCAGGAAATCGCGTGATGAGAGGCGCTCAAGCCCGATTCTTTCGCGCGCATTTTGCATAAAAATTACCCCTATGCACGAGGAGGGGACTTTTTCAGCGGCCTATCCTCTGGAAGGCGGGGGACCGCGAAGCGGTGGAGGTTGGTATTGACGCCAAACGCGCCCCGACTACCGACCACCGACTACTTTCTTAGATAGCGGTATCAGCGCAAGTGAGCAAGCAGCTAAACGCGTCCTGATTACTGATTACTAATCACTAATTACTAATAACTACAAGGAGAGAAAAAATGAAAGAATACAAACCTTTTAAATCCGGCAAAGTGCGTGAGCTTTATGATTTGGACGATAGTCTCGTCATGGTTTGCACCGATCGTATTTCTGCTTTTGATAAAATCCTGACTGACCCGATCCCGGAAAAAGGCGCTGTATTGAACCGCATGTCCAAGTTCTGGTTCGATCTGACCAAGGACATCGTTCCGAACCATATGATTTCCATCGACACCAAAGATATGCCGGAATTCTTCCAGACCGAAGAATTTGAAGGCCGTGCTATGAAGACCCAGAAGCTGGATATGATTCCTGTAGAATGCATCGTTCGCGGCTACATCACCGGCTCCGGCTGGGAAGGCTACCAGAAGGATGGCAAGGTCTGCGGCATCGAGCTGCCGGAAGGTCTGAAAGAATGTCAGAAGCTTCCGCATCCGATTTTCACTCCTTCCACCAAAGCTCCTCTTGGCGAACACGACCAGAATATTTCCATGGAAGAAGGCGTGGAATGGGTGAATAAGTATTTCCCGGGCAAAGGCCAGGAATATATGGAAAAGCTCTCCGAACTGACTCTGAAGCTCTACATCAAATGCGCTGACTATGCTCTGGAAAGAGGCATCATCATCGCTGACACCAAATTTGAATTCGGCCTGGATGCTGAAGGAAATATCATCCTCGGCGACGAAATGCTGACTCCCGATAACTCCCGCTTCTGGCCGGCGAAGGGCTACGAAGCAGGCCACGGCCAGCCGTCCTTCGATAAGCAGTTCGTTCGCGACTATCTCACCGCTCATCCGGGAGACACGGTGCCGCAGGAAATCATCGACAAGACCATCGGCATTTATAAGGAAGCTTACGAACTCCTCACAGGAGAAAAGTTCTAATTGCCACAATAAAGATCTACACTGGACTCTAATATAAAAATGGTATTTAACAGTCAGGAGAATTCCCGAATGTACAAAAGTATGGATGTCTATGATGACAAGCCCCATGAAGAATGTGGTGTCTTTGGCATTTTTGACCGCGAGCTGTCGGCTGTGCACGAAGTGTACTACGGCATCTTCGCTTTGCAGCACCGCGGCCAGGAAAGTGCCGGCATCACTGCCACCGACGGCAAGGTGATGGAGACTTTCCGCGGCATGGGCCTTGTGACCGAAGTATTCCGCAATTTGCCGGAAAAGGATGGCCACATCGGCATCGGCCATGTGCGCTACTCCACCACCGGCTCCTCGATCCCTGCCAATGTGCAGCCGCTGCAGGCCGACAGCATTGACGGCCCCATGGCACTGGCCCACAATGGTAACCTGGTCAATACTCTCTCCCTCAGAAGAAGACTTCTCTTGGAAGGCTCCACCTTCTCCACCTCCATGGATACAGAAGTCATTATCAAATTGCTTGCTAGAAGCCGCAGGTCCACGGAAGAAGAAAAGTTCAAAGAGCTGATGGATGAAATCCACGGCGCTTACGCCATTGTGGCCTGCACGAACAACGCCCTCTATGGCTGCCGCGATCCCTTCGGCTATCGTCCTTTGGTACTCGGCAAGACGGAAACCGGATGGGTCCTCGCCTCCGAGACCCCGGCGCTGGATGCCATCGATGCGGAATTCGTGAGAGACATCCTCCCAGGCGAAATCGTTTCCATCGATGACAATGGCGTCCGCTCTACCATGTACTGCCCGGTGGATTCCCACAAGCATGGCATCTGCTCCTTCGAATACATTTATTTCGCTCGCCCGGACTCCATCATGAATGGCCAGGACATTTACCAGGCCCGCCTGAACATGGGCAAAAAGCTTTGGGAAGAATGCCAGTTCGACGGCGACGTGGTCATGAGCGTACCGGACTCCGGCAACGTAGCCGCTCTTGGCTATGCCCAGGCCTCCGGCATCCCTTTCGTAGAAGGGCTTTTGAAAAATAAATACATGGGCCGTACCTTCATCCAGCCGGGGCAGAAGAAGCGCGAACGCGCTGTCCGCATGAAGCTGAACCCAATCCGCATGAACGTGGCAGGAAAGCGCATCGTTTTGATCGATGACTCCATCGTTCGCGGTACTACCAGCGGCATCATCATCAATTTGCTCCGCAATGCCGGCGCCAAGGAAATCAAGCTCTGCATCAGCTCGCCGCCTGTTAAGTATCCCTGTTTCTTCGGTATCGATACCGCAGAAAGAAAGCAGCTCATTGCAGCGAAATATTCTACAGAGGAAATCTGCAAGATGATCGGCGCCGACGCCCTCCACTATCTCTCTCAGGAAGGGCTGGCCGCTTCGATTTCCTG
>CAVKMC010000247.1:0-3396 GCA_963657285.1 Agathobacter sp. | reverse complement strand
GCACGTACGGTTCCGTGAGGGGCGGACGGGGTAACCCGATTCCGTCTACTCGACTAGTCGGGCGCAGCTTACCGTTGTACGGTTACCGTATAACCGGTAATCGATCGCGCTTAACTTAATATGAAGGGAGCGCGGAACTGTTATCCACGTAACGGTTCCGCGCTCCCTTTTGGTGTTCGTCAAGGGTAGCGGTGAACGGTTGCTCGGTACACGTTTAACGAATGTGGGAAAGCAGTCAAAGGCACCCCGAGCCTCGACCACCGACCACCGACTACCGACTACTAAACCACCATACTTCATCCCACCACCTATCATTTCTCCATCCCATCCCTTATAATAGAAGGGATAATAACTTTTCCCCGAGTTTGAAATAAGGAGATAGTATGGATACAGAACACATCAGGAATTTTTCTATTATTGCCCACATTGACCACGGGAAATCCACTTTGGCGGATCGATTGATCGAGCTCACCGGCACGGTGCAGAAGCGAGACATGGAAGCGCAGATCCTGGATACCATGGAGCTGGAGCGGGAGCGCGGCATCACCATCAAAGAGCAGTCGGTGCGCCTGAACTACACCTACGAGGATGGAGAGACCTATGAGCTGAACCTCATCGACACCCCAGGGCATGTGGATTTCAATTACGAAGTATCTCGCAGCTTGTCCGCTTGCGAAGGGGCGATCCTCATCATCGATGCCACCCAGGGCGTGCAGGCCCAGACATTGGCCAATGTGTATCTGGCTTTGGACCATGACCTGGAAATCATCCCTGTCATCAATAAGGTAGACCTTCCCAGCGCTGACGTGGAGCGAGTGAAGACGGAAGTGGAGAATGTCATCGGCCTCGACATGTCCGAGGCCATCCCGGTGAGCGCGAAGACCGGGCAGAATGTGGAAGCGGTGCTGAAGCGCATCGTAGAGCAGGTACCGCCGCCGGAGGATCATTCGAAGAAGCCGCTGCGCTGTCTCATTTTCGATTCCATTTTTGACTCCTACAAAGGCGCCATCGCTTACGTCCGCGTGAAGGATGGGGAAATCCGTCCGGGTATGGATATCCGTATGATGGCGTCCGGCAAGGTATACACAGTGACGGAGGTGGGCTATTTCTCTCCATTCCCGAAGCCCTGCGATGTGCTGACCTGCGGGTCTGTAGGCTACGTGGCTGCCAGCATCAAGACCGTATCGGACTGCGAAGTGGGGGATACCATCACTACCGCGGAGAATGGCGCGTCCGAAGCGCTCTCCGGCTACCGCAAGGCTCTCCCCATGGTCTTCTGCGGCCTCTATCCCATCGAAAGTAAGGACTATGACAATCTGAAGGTAGCTCTGGAAAAGCTGCAGCTCAATGACGCAGCGCTGGAGTATGTACCGGAAACATCCCAGGCCTTGGGCTTCGGCTTCCGCTGCGGCTTCCTGGGGCTGCTTCATATGGACGTGGTGCAGGAGCGCTTGGAGCGCGAGTACAAGCTGAAGCTCATCACCACCGCGCCGTCGGTTATTTATAATGTATATAAAACAGACGGCACCATGGTGGCGGTGGACAATCCGGCAGAGCTGCCACCGATGACGAAGATCGATCACATCGAAGAGCCGGTGGCGAAGGTGGAAATCCTGGTGCCCTCCGACATGGTGGGCAATGTGATGGAGCTGGTGCAGAATCGCCGCGGCGTATTCGTCACCATGACCTACTTGGACGAGACTCGCGTGGATCTTTCCTATCGCATCCCGCTGTCGGAAATCATTTTCGATTTCTTCGACAAGCTGAAATCCTCCACCAAAGGATACGCATCCCTGGACTACCAGCTGGACGGCTACCAGCGGACCGACGCAGTGAAGATGGACATCCTCCTCAATGGGGACCTCATCGACGCGCTTTCCATCATCGTACACCGGAGCAATGCGGCCTCCCGCGGCCGCGCGTTGGCGCAGAAGCTGAAAGAAATCATCCCGCGCCAGCAGTTCGAGGTACCGATCCAGGCAGCCGTGGGGAGCAAGATCATCGCCAGAGAGACCATCAAGGCCTACAAGAAGGACGTCCTTGCGAAATGCTATGGCGGCGACGTGACCCGTAAGAAAAAGCTCCTGGAGAAACAGAAGGAAGGCAAGAAGCGCATGAAGCAGGTGGGCAGCGTAGAAATCCCGCAGGAAGCATTCATGGCGGTTTTGAAAGATGACTGATTTAGGAATTTATATACATATTCCCTTTTGTAGGAGCCGCTGTGATTACTGCGGCTTCTATTCAGTTGGGAGGAAGCCAACGGACCGCTTTGTCTTGGCGATGGAGAAGGAAATAGAAAAGAAAGCGCCGGCTTTTAGGGATCGCCTGTGTGATACGGTATACCTTGGCGGCGGCACGCCGTCTTCGCTCTCATCGGAGCAGCTCACGCGAATCTTTGCTGCCTTGCGGAGACATTTCTATATTTCCAAAGACGCAGAAATTACCATGGAGATGAATCCTTGCGATATGAGCGAGGCTTACCTTCGCACGGCCAAGTCTTTGGGGGTGAACCGCCTCTCTGTGGGGATCCAGTCTCACGACGACCGACTCCTTCGCGCCATCGGGCGGCTCCACACGGCCGCCGAAGCCCGGGCGGCGGTGAAGCGGGCGCATCGCTTGGGATTTCACAATATCAGCGTGGACCTTATGTACGAGCTTCCGGGGCAGAGCGTAGCGGATTTCGAGAAAAGCATCCGCTGGGCCATGCACCTTCCCATCACCCACATGTCCATCTACAGCCTCATCCTGGAAGAGGGGACCCGCATGGCGCAGCTGGCGGAGCGGGGGAGGCTCCCGCGTCCCACGGAGGAGGAAAGCTGGGCCATGTATCAGGCCATGTGCCGGATGCTTCCTCACTATGGCATGGAGCGCTACGAAATCTCCAGCTTCGCACGGAAGGGCTACCGGTCAAGGCATAACCAAAAGTACTGGGAGCTTGCCGACTACATCGGCTTCGGCCCCGCCGCTTGCTCTCGTATCGGACGCGAGCGAAGAGAAAATGTGCCCGGCGTTGGACTCTATGAGAAGGATCTGCTCCTGGGAAATCTCCCTCACGAAGAAGTCGAGAAGCTCACGGAGAAGGATGAAATGGAAGAGTACTGCTTCCTTCACCTTCGTATGAAAGAGGGGATCCCCTTGGCGGATTTCCGGCGGCGCTACGGCGAGGAACTTTCCTGCTGGTACGCTGACGCCATCGCCATGCTGCAAAAGAGAAAGCTGATTTCTATCAAAGATGGCCATCTCGCCCTCACCTACAAAGGTGCCGCCCTGGGGAATTTTGTTTTTGAGCAATTCTTACGGGATTAGTTTTTTAATTTTAGAGGTTTAGTAATCGGTAATCGGTGGTCGGTAGTCGGTACGCGATTGGCTTTTTGCAAATTTTTTCAGATTTCCTTT
>CAVKMC010000246.1:0-3399 GCA_963657285.1 Agathobacter sp. | reverse complement strand
GAATGATAGCCTGCATATCAGCCAAAGAGAGCTCCTTCGCTGCATCGTGGACCCACCCCGCCAGGTACGCCTTCTCCGGATCTGCTCCGTAAAGCTTGGCCAGGTGCTTTCCCATATCCGCTACGCCGCCGGAATGGCGATAGCGTTTCCCGGATAATGACTTTTCTAAATCCTTCTTGATTTTTTCAATTTTCATCATGTTTCTTCTTCGTCACTCGATTCATAGAGATGATGCTCTTTCATGCAGGTGATCACTGTATCAGGGATGAAATAGCGCACCGATTTCCCCTGGGCGATCCAATTTCTAAGAATGGTAGAGGAAATATCCAGCTCCGGCGTGCGGAGGAAATGGATTTTCTCCTTCCCCAATTCCCCGAAATAGGTGATGGCTTTCTGTATCTGCACCTCATTACCGGGACGGCTGGCGCAGATAAAGTGGCAGGACTCTAAGAGCTCCTTATTGTATTTCCATGTGGGCAGGTCTGCCACCGCATCGGTGCCGCAGATGAAATAGAATTCGTATTCATCGCCAAATTCCTTCTGCAGCATGCGGATGGTATCTACGGTGTAGGAAGGGCCGCTCCGATCTCTTTCGATAGGAGAAATGAGGAAATGCCGATTTCCTTCGATGGCCCTTTCCGTCATCTGGTAGCGGAGGTGCTTATCGATGTGATGCATATCCTTATTCGGCGTATCGCCGGAAGGGATGAAAATCACCTTGCGCAGAGAAAATTCCTGCCACGCCGCTTCTGCAATCACCAGATGTCCCACGTGAATGGGATTGAAAGAGCCTCCAAAAATACCTATCCGTTCAGCCATAGATACAGCACCGTTTCACATATCAAAATACAAATCGTCCAAAATCCCAAAAGCTGAAGGATATGGGACAATTCAAAACGCCCCTTCGGATGGCGGGTATAGTAATACCACATCCAATACAATTTTTCTCGAAGCTTCATCACTTCATGACCAGAAGGTTATCCCGGTGAATCACCGTGTCATAGGGCGCGGCGTCGCCCAAAGCCTCGGCGAGCTTTTCCGTGCGAAGCCCCATGATATGGCGCACATCCTCTGCCCCATAGTGGGAAATCCCGCGAGCCAGCTCCTGATTTTCATAGTATACCGCCACCGTATCCCCATCGGAGAATTGCCCTTCTACCTCGACGATACCCACCGGAAGAAGGCTGGAGCCTTTTTCGAGAAGCGCTTTCTTGCAGCCTTCGTCTACGAAAATCTTTCCCTTCACTGCCGTACCGATGATAATATCCCGCTTTTTCAGCTGGGGATGTACATTTTCCCCGCAGAAAAGCGTCCCGATTTCCTCGCCGTCCATGATGCGCTCTAGCACATTTTCCTCATCGCTCTGGGCGATGATCATATCGATGCCCGAGTGCACGCAGATTTCCGCCGCCTGCACCTTGGTATACATACCGCCGGTGCCCCGCGCCGTCCCTGCGCCGCCGGCAATGGCGAAAAGGTCGCGGGAGAACGAGGGAATCTCATGAATAAGCTTCGCATCGGCATGGCTCTTCGGATCCTTGTCATAAAGCCCCTGGATATCCGAGAGAATGATGAGGAGATCCGCTTCGGCGATGCTGGCCACGATGGCCGACAGGGTATCATTGTCGCCGATTTTGATTTCATCCGCTGCCACTGCGTCATTTTCATTGACAATGGGCACCGCGCCGAGCTCTAAGAGTGCATTCAAGGTGCCGCGCATGTGGAGGTAGCGCTTCGAATTGACCGCGTCCCCTTTGGTGAAAAGGAGCTGCGCTACCGTGTAGCCGTAGTCATGGAAAAAGCGCTCGTACATATTCATGAGAAGGCCCTGGCCTACAGCGGCGGCCGCCTGCTTATAGGGCAGGAAATCGGGCTTCTTCTTGAATCCCAAAACAGGAAGCCCTACGCCGATGGCGCCGGAGGAAACGAGGATCACTTCCATGCCCCGATGCTTCATATCGGAAATCTGACGTGCCAAATGGTCCAGGAAACGAAGATTCACCTTCCCATTTTCATAGGTCAGGGAGCTGGTGCCTACCTTCACCACGATGCGCTTTTTCGACTTGATTTTTTCTCGATTAAGGCAATTCATAATGAGACTTCTTATCTTTCTTCTGCTTGAAAAGCACGCAATTTCTGCCGATGATCTGTACCACCTCGCAGCCCAGCTTGCCGGAGAGCTCCAGGGCGGTGCTCTTGATATCCTCATCGGAATTCTGATTGATTTTGACTTTGATCAGCTCTCTGGGCAGGAGCACATCCTCTACACTCTGGATGACATTCTCGCTCATGCCGTCTTTGCCGATCTGTACCACTGCCGGCAGCTGCACTGCCAGGGACTTCAAATATTGTTTCTGTTTTCCTGTAAGCATATATGACTCCTGAAAATAAAGGTTCGGGGTTCAGGGTTCAGGGTTCAAGGAGTGGTGCGGCGCACAAATCAGGAAGCGGGGAGGTTTAAAAAAGTTGATTCGCATTTTCTATATTTCAAAACTCACGCCGCTTTTTAATTTGATGCGGCGTACCTTCCCTTGAACCTCGAACCTTGAACCTGTAACCTTTCTGCTATGTAAAATCAGTGAGAAATGGGCTTCTCCCCTATTCCTCATCCCCATCATTTCTATTTTCCGAATAGGTGAATTCTACGCCGTACAAATTGACGGTGTCGCCTTCTTCGATGCCGGCCTTACGCAGCAGCTTGTCGAGGCCCATGAAGCGCCAAGCGCGGTCGAAACGGCGCATGGATACATAGTCCTCGAAGTCTGTCATGCCTACCAGCTTTTCTACGCGCTTGCCTTTGATGTAGAAGACGCCATTTTTGTTCTCGATCTGGAATTCTTCCTTCGGCACCTCGTAGACAATGGCCTTTTCCGGCGTATCGAAGGAAATATCCGGGATTTCCTGCAACAGCTTCCACACCGCTTCCATGAGCGGACGGGTGCCTTCGCCGCTCAGGGTGCAGATGGGATAGAAATCATATCCCTCTTTCTCGATGGCTTCCCTCAGCTCTTCCAGCTTCTTCGGGTCATCAATGAGGTCTGTCTTATTGGCAGCGACGATCTGCTTCTTCTTTCGAAGCTCCGGGCTATAAAGCTCCAGCTCGTTATTGATGATATGGAAATCTTGGAGGGGATCGCGGCCTTCACTTCCGGCGGCGTCCAGCACATGGATCAAAACCTTGGTGCGTTCTACATGGCGCAGGAATTCATCCCCCAGGCCGGTGCCCTGGGAAGCGCCTTCGATAAGGCCCGGGATGTCGGCCATGACAAAACTTCTTTCGTAATCCAGATTTACCACGCCAAGAATCGGATTCAGTGTGGTGAAGTGGTAGGCTGCCACTTCCGGCTTCGCACCGGAAACCTTGCGGATGAGGCTCGATTTTCCTACGCTGGGGAAACC
>CAVKMC010000245.1:0-3401 GCA_963657285.1 Agathobacter sp. | reverse complement strand
CCTGGGGTTGCGAGGTAAAGAGCGGGGCATCATCCGCCCTTCGGGCACCAACATCCGCGAAGAAGGCATGCGGCGGTGTGAGATAGCAGTCAAACGCGCCCTAATCACTAATCACTAAGTACTAATTTCTAAACCAATCCCGTCAAGCCCCCCGCTAATAGGCCCCTTTATGTGTGATGACGACGGCGATGGTGCGCCAGAGGAGGACTAGGTCTAGCCAGACGCTCCAGTTATGGACGTACCAGCTGTCCATTTGGACGCGTTCGGGGTAGTCGATGTCGCTTCGGCCGCTGGTTTGCCACATGCCGGTGATGCCGGGGAGGACGGAGTAGTATTCTTTGATGTATTTCCCGTAGCGTTCGACTTCTTTCTGAATGATGGGACGAGGGCCGACGAGGCTCATTTCGCCTTTGAGGACGTTTAGAAGCTGGGGCAGCTCGTCGAGGCTGGTTTTTCTCAGGAAATGGCCGCTCTTGGTGATTCTTGGGTCGTTTTTGAGTTTGAATTCTCTATCCCATTCTTCTTTGGCGGCGGGGTCGGTGGCAAGGAGGTGGTCCAGGACTTCTTGGGAGTTGGTGCACATGGAGCGGAATTTGTAGCAGTTGAATTCCTTGCCGTCCTTGCCGACGCGGCGGTGTTTGAAGATGACGGGGCCGGGGGAGTCGTGGTAGATCCAGGCGGCGATGAGGAGGAGGATGGGGGAAATGAGAAGGCCGCCACAGATGGTGGCAGTGAGGTCAAAGAGGCGCTTGGCGATCTGGTTCGAGCGGCGGGCGAGGTTATTTCTCACCTGGAGGAGCATGATCTTGGCATCGAAGAAGGAGGCCACGGTGACGTTTGACATGGGGACGGCGACGAGGTTTGGCACGACGCCCACGTCGCGGACGAGGGTCTGGGCTTGGTAGATGAGGGCGGAGAGTTGCTCCTGGGGGATGCCGGGGGCGGCGATCCATACGGTGGTGACGCCGATTTCCTGGATCACCTTTTCCATGTCGGAGAATCCTCCGAGAATTTTGCAGTCTTTGCTGTAGGGCTCGTTGTCCTCAAGAAATCCGACAATGCGGTAGCGCATGCCGTTGTCGCTCTCGATCTGGCGGGCAATGGCTTCGCCGGTCTTGCCGGCGCCGACGATGAGGACGGGGATCTGGAAGAGCCGCATTTTCTTCATCATGCGGGACACAAGCCAGCGACCAAGGACGAGGAGGATGAAGGAAATGATGGTGTAAACGATCACATAGGCACGAGAAACATTTCCGGAGACTTGGGCCAGGAACATGAGGATGATGGAGAATACGGTGCCGCCCAAGGAGGCGTAGAAGAGTTTCTTCACCATCTGGTAGATGAGCATGCGGGGGCCGTAGAGTCCTTCGTAGAGGAGGAAGGCGACGTATGCCAAAGGCACCCAGCCGTAAAGGTACTGCGGGGCGATGTGGAAGGTGCTGTATGTGATGAAGGTATTTCGTATAGTCAAGGAGAGCATCCCCGCCAAGACCAGGGCGATGTAGTCGCCGGCAAAGTAGAGGAGGGCGGAAATAGCGGTGTTTTCTGATTTATGAGTCATTGGTTGTGTCCTTTTGGATAAGCATGCTACCGCTAGTGCATACATGGTGGCGTTGCTCCTAGCTGCTAGGGGCTGCATCGACATGTATGCACCAGCGGTATCAGCACTAGCGGTGCTTCTCGATGTACTCTTTCAAATCCCCATGCAGTATCTTCTTATATTTCTCCACACCGGGCTGGTCGAAGGCGTTCACCCCGGCCAGGGCGGCTTCGTAGGCGATGGTGAGGAAGAAGAAGTACATGAGGGCACCCACGTGGAAGGGGGTGGCGCGGCGCATGGTGATGGAGCAGCTCAGGCGGCCGTCCTTGGCGAGGGCCTCTTCGTTGGCCCGCTGGGCGGCGCGGAGCATGTAGGAGAGCGGCACTTCACCGTGGGCATTTCCTTCATCACAAAGGACCGAGAAATCGGTGTCGTCTTCGGCGATGGAAATAAACTGCACCAGTTTGTTTTTCTTACCTTCCTGGTGTTCTTGTGTGAGGGAGTGCATGTCAGTGGTGCCTACAGCGGCCACAGGAACGCGGCCGTAGTAGATTTCATTGCCGGAGAGATCATATTTCTTACCGAGAGATTCTCCCAGGAGCTGGGCGTACCACCAGCCCAGGGCGCGAAGGCTATCGCCATAGGGCATGATGACCTCGGCGTCGATGTTGTGATTCACTTTGGCCAGGTATTTCAAGGTCGCCAGCTTCAGAGCCGGATTTTCCTTCGGGTCGTAGGAGCGGCAGGATTCTTCGGCGAGCCGCGCGCCGGCGAGGAAGGCGTCGGTGTCGATGCCCGCCATTTTCGCAAAGACGAGACCCACCTGGGAGAATACGCTGAACCGCCCGCCGATGCCTTCGGGGACGGTGAAGCGCTCCCAGCCCTCCTCTTCTGCTTTCGCATGAAGGGCGCCCTTCTCCTTGTCGGTAATGGCAATGACCTTGAGGTCACAGAAATCGCCGAGGAGCTTTCGGAGCGCCCGCTCGGCCATGATGGGCTCTAAGGTGGTGCCGGATTTCGAATTGATGAGGAGCAGCACCTTGTGCTTCCACCAAACCGTGTGGGAGCTGCGGCGGATGCGATCCTCCAAGCGCATGAGGCTCAGGGGGTCGAGATTCTGCCCGGCGAAATAAATTTCCGGGTAGCCCTTGCGTTCGTCCTTGGAGAAAAGATTCCAGTAGGGCCCGCAGAAAAGATCATAGAGCGCCTGATTTCCCAGGTACGAGCCGCCGATGCCGATGGAAATCACCACGTCCTCTTCCTTCGCGGCTTCGGTCAAGGCTTCGAGCCGTTCCTTTTCCTCTTGGGAAATCAATATTTCCTCGTCCATCAGGTATGGCAGGCACGGAAAAAGGACGTCCTCACCACCTGGGCCCTTGCCGGTCTTGCGGATCTGATCCACTGCCGCGGCTGCACGGAAGATCTCCGCTTGGTAGCGGTCCATCTCCTCTGCACTGATGCCCCAACTCTCTTCGGTCAGATGCGCTGTGTCTATGATGAGTTCGTCCTGAAATGCCATGCCTGTCTCCTTAGAATGCATTTTCGACTTGTCGTCGAATCCTTACCATTTTTATTTTGTCTTGTAACCTACATTTTATCACAGAAGAGCTGGCTTTGATACCATTTTTCCGCGCTGATGTAAGAAATCACTTTTATTGTACTGCTGCCCCCCCCCATTTTTCAAGCCGGCAGCAGAAGGAGTTTTAGTAATCAGTAATCAGTGATCAGTAGTCAGTGATCAGTACGTGCCTTTTTGCTGAGTCAAGTTTTTCCGCTTTGCGCCTTCGCCGATAGATCCTTCGGCTTCGCTCAGGATGACGGAGGGGAGGCGTTTGACGCTAGGGATTTAGTAATCGGTAGC
>CAVKMC010000244.1:0-3432 GCA_963657285.1 Agathobacter sp. | reverse complement strand
GTAGCAGGTTCAAGGTTCAAGTATTTAGGTTCAAGGGAAAGTGCGGCGCACAAATCAGGAAGCGCCGCAAGCTTGAAAAAGTTGATTCACCTTTCCACATTTTCAAACTCACGCCGCTTTTTAATTTGATGCGGCGTACCTTCCCTTGAACCCTGAACCCTGAACCTTGAACCTATTCGCGAATAAGGTATTCCCCATTCATTGAGAAAAAATTCTAACACAAGGAGAAAAGCCATGAACGAAATCCGTGCCCTTGTGGCCGACGATGAATTGCCGGCCCGCGGCGAGCTGCGTTATGAATTATCCGCCATCCCTGGCGTGAAGGTGGTGGGCGAATGCGCCAACGGGAAGGAGGTGCTCGCATTTCTCAAGACCCATCCCAATGTGGACATCCTATTTCTTGACATCGAAATGCCTCTCATGAATGGCCTGGAGTGCGCGAAGGAAATCGTCCGCATGGATCTGCCGGTGAAGATCGTCTTCGCCACCGGCTACAGCCAATTTGCGGTACAGGCCTTCGAGCTCGAAGCCTTCGACTACATCCTGAAGCCCTACGACGAGGCTCGCATCGCCCGCACCATCGCCCGCCTCTCCGACAGCATCGCCCTTCGGGAAAAGGAACGGGCGCCGGGAGAAATCGTGACCTACTACCAGAAGATTTCCCTCCAAACCAAAGACAAGACCATCATGATTTCTCCGTCCCAAGAAATCATTTTGATTTCCACCGAGAAATCCGACCGCTCCCTCTTCTACACCACCGGCGGCATCGTGGAGTCCAAGATGACCCTCCGTGACATCGAAACACTCCTTTCGCCCTTGGGATTCTTCCGCACCCATAAGGGCTACATCGTGAACCTTTCCATGATCCAGGAAATCTCCAGCCAAGATAACGGCACACTTCTCCTCACGATGAACTATTTCCCAAAAGAAAAAGTGCCGGTGTCCCGGCACTATATCAAGGAGTTTAAAAATACATTGCATTTAGTCTAAAAGTTAGCTGCATACCTGCTTCGTCATAGCTTTGAGCTAGGAGCTAGGAGCTGGGAGCTCTGATAGAGGCAGTAGTCATTCAGCTGCGTTTTACAGCTGAGTATGCCTACTGTTGCTAAAGAAGCTCCAAGCTCCAAGCTCCAGGCTCCAAGCTATGACGAAGCAGGTATTGTGCTAATTCCTCACTTATATTAGCCCCCGAGCAATGCGAGCATAATGCCCCCGGAGATGGCTGTCCCGAAGACGCCGGCCAGGTTCGGGCCCATGGCGTGCATGAGGAGGAAGACGCGGCGGCTTTCCTGCTGGCCTACCAGGTGGGAGACGCGAGCGGCGATGGGGACCGAGGCGATGCCGGCGGAGCCGATGAGCGGATTGATGCGGCCGCCGGAAAGCTTATTCATGATCTTCGCGCAGACCACACCGGAGCCGGTGCCGAAGGCGAAGGCTACGAGACCCAGGAAGATGATGAGGATCGTTTCGCCGGTAAGGAAGGTGTCCGCTGCCATGGTAGAGCCGATAGCTACGGTGAGGACCAAGGTCACGATATTGAGAAGCGTATTGGACGCGGTTTCAGCCAGCTTACCGACGACGAGGCATTCACGCATCAGATTTCCCAGCATCAGCATGGTGATGAGCGGCGCTACCGGCGGGAGGAAAATGTTTACGATGAGGGCCATGACGATCGGGAAGGCGATCTTTTCCAAGCGAGATACGTAGCGGGGCTGCTTCATCATGATTTTCCGTTCCTCCTTATTGGTGAGGAGCTTCATGATTGGCGGCTGGATGAGTGGCATCAGCGCCATGTAGGAGTAAGCGGCCACGGAAATCTGGGGCAAGAGGTGCGGCGCCAGCTTCATGGTGGTGTAGATGGCCATGGGGCCGTCAGCGCCGCCGATGATGCCGATGGATGCCGCTTCGCCGAGACTAAAGCCCAGCGCCTGCGCGCCGATCAGGGCTACGAAGATGCCCAGGTGCGCCGCCGCGCCCAGGATGACCAGGCTCGGATTTGCAATCATCGGACCGAAGTCGGTCATAGCGCCGACGCCCAAGAAGATGAGCGGCGGGAGGATCAGCTGCTCGACGCCCTGGTAAGCGAAGTAGAAGAGGCCGCCGGGGGCTGTCAGTGTGGAGCCCGGCACATTGGCTACGATACAAGAGAAGCCGATGCCCACCAGAAGGAATGGCTCGTATTTCTTAATGATGCCCAAGTAGAGAAGCACACAACCGGCGATGATCATCACCAGATTTCCAAGAGTCAGATCCAGAAGCCCGGTCTGCTGCAAAAGTTCGCAAAGAAGCGTTTCGAAAAGCTCCATCTTAGTCCTTCCTTTCCTTCACTTCGCCCAGCTTATTCAGAAGCGGGAAGAAATGAAGCACCACGCCGATGAAAGAAATAAATACAAAGCTCAGAAGAAAGTCGATGGCCGAGAGCAAGAGCGCTCCGGTCATAGAGTCCGGTAGGGTAGCCATTTATTTCATCTCCTTGATCTGTTCATTGGCCTGACGAATCATCAGAAGCCGTGTGCGTTCCTCTGCGCGGTCCAGCACCGCCCGCTTTTCTACGATGGCACGCTTGTGAAGGCCGTGGCCGATCTCGCCCTGCTCGTCCCAAGCTTTGATTTCCAGTGTCACGTCGCGGTCCGTCATGGCCACGATAGCGGCGTGCACCGTCACCGTCATGCCCAGGCTCGTGGGCGCGGTATGCACGAAATTCACCGACAGCCCGATAGAGGCGTATTCGTCCGGCAGGTAGGGATCGATGGCTTCGATGGACGCATCGATGGACCAGTGAATGAGACGCGGCGTGGCCAGAAGGCTTTTGAAATCGTTGTCATAATTGTCCGAAGCATCAGACTGCTGCACCACCCGGCGGGCGATGGCATTCTGCCCGACTGACAAGAAATCTGTAAGGTTTATCATCTGTATCATCCTTTCAAAAAATCGGCGCGGTGAATTTTCCTTGAGCGCCATTGCTACTATAAAGTTGGAGCGTTTGGCGCTGGGGATTTAGTAGTCAGTGATCAGTAGTCAGTAATCAGTACGCGTTTGACTGCACAGTCAAATGCGTACTGATCACTAATCACTGATCACTAATTACTAAACCTCTAGCATCAAGTACCGCTTGTCAAATGAGATTATACAGCGAAATCATAAATTTAATAATACATTTAAAAAGCAAACTAATAGCATGTAAGTTATATTATTACTTACATGCTATTAGTTTGCTTGTAAAACAATGTTTGGATTTATTTTAAATTTCCCCGCGCCCGTCGCACTTCCCCTCCCCTTCCATTCATAGCCTCTATGCTTCCTATGAAAAAGGGGATAAAAAATATGCCTTCAAGGCAAGATGCTTGAAAGGCGGGGTGAGATGCAGTGGTTTAGTGGTCAGTGATTAGTAGTCAGTGATTAGTACGTTCTTGACTGCTATCATACTTATGC
>CAVKMC010000243.1:0-3433 GCA_963657285.1 Agathobacter sp. | reverse complement strand
CTTCCGTACTGGCGGCTTTGGCTTACGGTAGCGCATCGGCAGAGGAGGCGCCGGTGTATACGCTTGACGCCATCGTGGTCACAGCCACGAGGACGGAAAATGAGGTGAAGAATGTCCCGGCGTCCACCCAGGTCATCACCGCGGAGGATATTAAGAAAAGTGGCGCCAACGACGTGCGCATGGTGCTTGCGGACTACGCCAATATTTTCCAGAAAACGAAAAAGCGCGGCGGCGGTCACGATGTGATCATCCGTGGTATGGACACAGACAAATCCTTGATCATGGTTAATGGCCACCGCGTCGCCAATGAAGCTGATGCATCAGGCCTGGGGAATGCCATGGCCTTGGATCGTGTCAATGTGAACAATATCGAGAAAATCGAAATCGTCAAAGGTCCCTCCAGTGCGCTCTATGGTTCCGAAGCCATGGGCGGCATCATCAATATCATCACCAAGGATTCCAAAGAAGCAGAAGTCCGCACAGGCTTGGTCAATAGCAGCAAGGATTTCACCAACTGGTGGCATTTCGATTCCGGAAAAATCGGCAAATTTTCTGCCACCTTGGATATGCGTTTCAACGAAGACCGTACCTGGATGGATGAAGGGGACAACTGGTCCAATGCCCATGGCACAAATCAGACTTACAATTTCAGCGCCAAATACCATTTCAATGATAAAAATTATTTGAATTTCTTCGTTGATGCCTTCTCAGAAAACACCCGAAGCGACCATGCTACCGGATTTGAATTCGCCGGGATGATGTATTTCCCGGAAAGAGGAATGCCTCAGTATGTTCCTGGCGGCGTGACTGTGAATTACGGACATAAAGAAAGCCACTACAGACAAAGAACCTACGGCTTATCCTGGAACGGTGAAAGCCCCAAAAATGCCTGGCAGGTGCAGGCTTACCAGACAGACATGAATTGGTCAGATCTGACGACGCTCAAGATAGGCCGCGCCACGGTGATGGGGAACTATGACGATACTGTCAAGAAGGCCTATGCCGCCTATATCAAGGAGCAATATGCCGATGATTTCAACAAAAATAAAAACCGCATCTTCGGCTTGGAAGCCAGAGACTCCATGCAGATTTCCAAAGACCAGCGACTGACCTTCGGCGCTGAATACACAAAGAATACCGTCAAAGGTACCAACATCGCCAATGCACCGGTGAAGGGCTCTATCACCGGCCCCAATGGCGTCACTAAGAAATGGTGTGAAAAGGATGTCGATACCTACGCTTTCTATGTGCAGGACGAAATCAACTTGGGCAAATGGTTCATCGTGCCGGCCATCCGCTATGACCATCACAGCATGTATGGAAGCAACACCTCGCCGAAGCTGGGCGTGACTTACAAGGTAGATGATACCCTCCGTGTAAAAGCTAACTACGGCAAAGGCTTCCGCGCGCCCAATATTCCTCAACTCTATTACAATTTCCGCCGCCTCATGGGAAGTAGCCATGTGACGCTCTATGGAAATCCAAACCTAAAAGCGGAGACCTCCACCAGCTGGGATATCGGCATCGAAAAAGAATGGGGCAAGGCCAATACCTCTTTGGTTTATTTCCACACCGATGCGGATAATTTCATCACCAGCGTCCTGATCAATAGCAAAAATAGCGAATACGAATATCGCAACCTCGATGCAGTCAAAATCAGCGGGCTCGAGCATACCTTCGGCTATCGTTTCAATGACAAGTGGTCATTCAAGGTCAATTCCACCTGGCTCGATGCCAAGGATAAAAAAGCAAATACAGACCTGATCCAACGCGCCAAGCTGTCACAGATTTATTCCTTGACCTTTGATGATGGCAAGGATGTCGGCTGGAGTGCTATGCTTTGGGATCAGTTCGATTATAAATATGTCACCTCCACGGAAAGCAAAGGCAGCTTGATTGCAGGGCCGAAGAAGACCTACAATCTTCTCAATTTCACTTTGACCCGAAAGGTCAATAAAGACACTCGCATCTATGGAAGCGTGCAAAATATCTTCGACAAGGTAGATAATGATTGCGATCTGGATGGGCGCTATTGGCTCCTGGGCTGGGAGCATAAATTCTGATGCGGCCGCTCCTCTGGGCATTGCCGCTCTTGCTTCTGGTATCCGCCGGATGTGGCGCCTTGCCGGCGAAGGACGCGGGGAGCTCTACGCCACCCGCCTTCTATGAAATCACCGACGCCACGGGAAGAGAGGTGGTACTCCCGAGAAAGGCGGAGCGGGTGATCCTTCTGGCGCCTTCGTTTCTAAATATTATGCACGCCGCCGGTGGCGACTTCATCGCCTGGGCCGACAGCCCTGGCGCCGAGGTGCCGGCGTATGCCGAGGGCAAGGACACGGTGGGCTACACCTTCCAGGTGAATGTGGAATCCATGATTTCCAAGAAACCGGATCTGGTGATCGGCCTCAAGGGGCTTCACGACCGCTTCGGCGATGTGCTAAAGCAAAATGGCATCCCCTTCCTCATCCTCTCTGTATCGTCCTATCAAGAAGTGATGGAAGCAGCGGAAATCATGGGGGACGTGACAGGCCATCACAAGGAAGGCATCGCCGCGGCGAAGAAGCTGGAAAGCCAAGTGAAGGAAGCCGCTGCGAAGGTACCCACCGCCCGAAGGACCTGCGCCATCATCCACGGCACGCCCCACGGCGTCACCCTGGAGGGGCGCGGCACCATCGCCACCGAGACCGCCGCGCTGCTCCACATCGAGAATGTTTTCACCCTCTCCAGTGAAATGAAGCTCCCGCCCTTTTCCCTGGAGTCCCTGGCCGCCAAGGATCCGGATATTATTTTCCTTACCACCATGGCCATGCCGGGGATGGAGGAGGCGGTCTTCCAGAAATCCCTCCACGCCCAGCCCGCCTGGGCGGGCCTCCGCGCTGTCCGTGAGGGTCATGTCTACTTCCTGCCCCAAAGCCTCTTCCTCTCCAGCCCCGGTATGGACTACCCCGAGGCGGTGAGGTATATGGCGAAAGTGGTAGGGAATTAGGGTAAAGGTTTAGTAATTAGTGGTCAGTGATTAGTGATCAGTACGCGCCTCTCTGCCGAGTCACTTATGCCACGCCCTCCGCGCTGAAAAATGTGCCCGCAGGGCGGGTGATGTCGGAAAGTAAGTAATTAGTGGTCAGTAATCAGTGATCAGTACGCGCCTACCTACCGAGTCACTTATGCCGCGCCCTCCTCTCTGAAGGGTAACGCTATTAAGTTAAGGGGGGTTATGCCGAAGGTTAGTATAGAGTTGTGACTCTAACCCTACGTGAGTAGACCCTTGGAGAAGGGTCCTCCGATAGCGCCGGATAGAAATGCGCCGTAGGCGCATAATCAGCACCAGCCACAAGCATACTACCTTTTACGTAAATTTTTGCAGCTTACCCTCTCGCCAGTTGTGCCTCTTCGAGGCACTTCTATCCTCCGCTAACGCGCGCCCCTTCTCCAA
>CAVKMC010000242.1:0-3439 GCA_963657285.1 Agathobacter sp. | reverse complement strand
TCTGGAAGGAGGGGGACCGCGAGAGCGGTGGAGGTTGGCTCTATATATGTATATAAATAAAGAAGCTGTAGAATTATTTCCGCAGCTTCTTTTTATATTGACCACCGACCACTGACTACTGACCACTGCCCCCTGACTCCTGATCACTGATTACCGACTACCGACTACCGACTACCGACTACGATTTCCGTTTCTATTTCTTCCCATATGTTATAAAATAGGAAAAGCATTTTGATTGAGGAGGCCATGATGGACGAACGTTTAGATATATACGCGAAGCACTTAGCCGGTGTGGTGAAGATCCCCACCGTTTCCTACGTGAATGATGAAGGGACGGACTGGAGCACCTTTGATGCGCTCCATCAATATTTGCAGGAAGCCTATCCCTTGGTGTATGAGAGGTTGGAGCTTACGGCCATTGGGAAAGCGAGCCTTTTATTCCATTGGAAATCGGCACATCCGAAGAAGCTGCCTGTGCTTTTGATGGCGCACCAAGACGTGGTGCCGGCGCTTCACGAGGAGCAGTGGAGCCACCCGCCATTTGCAGCGGACATCGCTGACGGCTGTCTGTGGGGCCGGGGCGCGGAGGATTGCAAGTCGGTGCTCACTTCGGAAATAGATGCCATCACCGAGCTTTTAGAAGAAGGCTTTGCGCCTGATTTCGATATTTATCTTTCCTTTGGACATAATGAAGAAGTACAGTGCACTGATGACAAGAAGGGCTCCGTCCTGGCGGCTGAGTACCTGAAGGAAAAGGGCGTGAAGCTGGGCTGCATTTTTGATGAAGGCGGCTACGTGGAAGAGGTGGGCCTCCATGGCAATGATGTGCCGGTGGCCCTGGTGGGCCTCGCGGAGAAGGCGCCGAATGAGTATGCGCTCTACAAAGATGGTGCCGGCGGTCACGCCAGCAAGCCTGGTCGTGGTACCGTCTTGGGCGATGTAGCGCGGGCTGTCGCAGTGGTGGAGGCCCATCCCATGCCCTACCGGCTGACGCCTCTGGTGAAAGCGCACCTCAAAGCGCTGGCTCCATCGCAGGAAGGCAAGCGGAAAAAATATTTCGCTCATCCAAAGAAATATTGGAAGGAGCTCTGTGCTTTGGCGAAGAAAGACAGAGAGCTGGACGCGAAGCTTCACACCACCTTCGCTGTCACCATGGCCGAGGCCAGCGCCCAGGCCAATGTAATCCCGTCCCATGCAGAGGTGACTATGAGCGTCCGCATTCTCCAAGGCGACACCGTGGATTCTGTGAAGGAGTATCTGGAATCCATCATGCCAAGCGGCGTAGAGGTGAAGGTGCCCTTCGCAGAAAATCCTAAGCCCGCCGGTTCGGTGGAGAGCGCGGAGTACAAGCTCATGGCGGAAACGATCCGAGATATTTTCGGCAAGGATACCCGCATCGTGCCGAACCTCATGCTCGGCGCGTCGGACTCTCGAAATTATTCGGAGGTGTCGGATAATATTTTCCGTTTCTGCGCTCGCCTCAAAACGCCGAAGTGGGGCGAGGCGCACCAGGTGGACGAACGGATGCCCATCGAGCACTTGGATCTGCCGGTGAAATTTTTCAAATTGTTTTTGTACAAATACAATGAGGCCTAAATGTACCAGAAACCAAAAATCGGAAGCCTGCCCTTGGACGGCTGGGCACTCTTGGCGCCTATGGCCGGCGTCAGTGACCTGGCCTATCGAGTCATTGCTCGCCGCATGGGGGCTGCCATGACCACCGCGGAAATGGTGAGCGCCAAGGGTCTCTATTATAAAAATGAAAAGACAAAGGATATGCTGGCCATCGACCCCGGCGAGCATCCGGTGTCTCTCCAAATTTTTGGCAGCGACCCGGACATCATGGCGCTCGGCGCGAAGGAAATGGAAAAGGCCGGCGCCGATGTGATCGATATCAATATGGGCTGCCCCATGCAGAAGGTGGTAAAGAATGGCGACGGTTCGGCGCTCATGAAAAATGTGCCACTGGCCGCCTCCATTGTGAAAGCCATGACCGCCGCCGTCACTGTCCCGGTGACCGTGAAGATGCGTCTCGGCTGGTCTAGGGAAATAGAGAATTGCGTCGAGCTGGCCCAAGCGGTAGAGGAAGCCGGCGCCGCTGCCATCACCGTCCACGGCCGCACGCGTGAGGATTTTTACACCGGCAAAGCAGATTGGGGAAAGATCGCCGAGGTGGTGAAGGCAGTGAAGATCCCGGTCATCGGAAATGGGGACGTGGTGGATGGTCCTACGGCGAAAGCACTGATGGACGAGACCGGCTGCGCAGCCGTTGCCATCGGTCGGGCGGCTTGGGGAAATCCATGGATTTTTAAAATTGTGGACACCTATTTGGAAACCGGTGAGATCCTCCCGCCGCCGAGTTGGGAGATGCGCCTTGCCATGGCGAGAGAGCATTTGCATGGCTTGGTGGCCGAGAAGGGCGAGAATGCCGCGGTCCGCGAAATGCGCGCCCACGCTAGTCGCTATTTCCACGGCCTCCCCGAAGCCGCCGCGCTGCGAAGGGAAATCATGAAAGCCCTGACAGAGGAAGAGTTCAATCACACGCTGGATGAATATGTGGAGGCGAAGGGGCTAAAGGTTTAGTGGTCGGTAGTCGGGGCACGCTCGAAGGACTTAAGGCTTTGTATTATTGAGTAGTACGTGTATACGTGCTATAATAATGAAGGATAGGAGTGAGCTGTAGATGCCAACTATGACACCAAAAGAGTTGATAAAGCTGTTAGAAAAAATGGATGGACGAAAGTGAAGGGAAATCATGGGAGTCATCAGAAGCTTATAAAGGCGGGGGCTCATGTAACGGTACCTGTTCATTCAAAAGATATGCCGCTGGGACTTTGGAAAGGTATTTTGAAGCAGGCGGGTTTGAAGGATGAGAAGGAGTGATACTGATGAAATTGATTTATCCTATGATTGTTCACGATGATTCCGATGGACTGTGGGCTGAGTTTCCGGATTTCCCAGGCTGCTTCACCGATGGAGATAACTTGACGGAATTGTTTGAAAATGCGCAAGATGCTATCGCTTGTGATTTAGAGGATGGCATTTCGTCTGATATTACCATTCCGAATCCAACCAATCCCAAGACTGTACAGATTGATGGAAAGGATGCTTTCTTGGCGATGGTGGAAATCAATTTGGATCCCACCAAGTACAGCAAGGCGGTCAAGAAAACTTTGACCATTCCTGCTTGGCTGAATCAAAAAGCCTTGGATGCAGACATCAATTTTAGCAAGGTTCTTCAGGATGCTCTTTTACAGAAATTAAAAATTGTGTGATAAAAAAGCTGCTTCGGCAGCTTTTTTAGTTGTAGGACTGGGGATGCCCTCCCGAGAAACGGGCGTGGCACATTTGACAGCTTCGTTAAACGCGTACCGACTACCGACCACCGACTACCGACTACTAAAACTCTATCCCTTTTCCTCATAGCCCATCCCGCTAA
>CAVKMC010000241.1:0-3461 GCA_963657285.1 Agathobacter sp. | reverse complement strand
GCTTTTGGCTGCTCGCCAGTCCGGACACAAAAACATTACCGTGGTGAATACCAAGACCACGGCTATCGGCATGATTCACTTGGCCCTTGATGGCTTGGAGCTCATTGAAAAAGGGGCATCTTATGAAGAAGTGGCCAAGGAGCTCTTGGACGCTTCCGAGCGTACGGGCCTCACGGTCACACTAGATACGTTGGACTATATCCAGAGAGGCGGCCGTATCGGCCGCGCAGCCGGACTCATCGGCAGCATTCTCAAGATCAAGCCGGTTATTTATCTCAATAAAAATAACGAAGTCGATGCATTGGCCAAGGTGCGCACTGCCAAAAAGGCCAATCAGACGATGCTGAAATATTTAGAGGAACGGGCGCCCTTCAAGAGAATCGGGGTCGTCCATATCGAAAATGAAGAGGGCGGCAAAGCTCTCCATGCTTTGGTTCAAGAACAGTATCCGGACGTAGAGGTCACTCTCACCACGGCTACCCCTGTTTTGGCAGCATATCTGGGACCGGGGCTTACAGGAGTCATTTTTGAATGTGCCAAATAATGGGGGAGAGAACAATGTATACGGTCATTGATGGGAATTATTTCAAGAATATGCTGATCGGGGCGTATCAGCTGTTTCAGGAAAAGTACGAAATTATCAATCAGCTCAATGTATTTCCGGTGCCGGACGGCGATACAGGAAATAATATGCTGAACACTTTGAAATCCATGTATAGCATGATTGCGGATGTAAGCCCCGACGAACCGGTAGGCATCATCGCAGAGAAGGCTTCTGCCGGTGCTATCATGGGCGCTCGTGGCAATTCCGGCGTCATCCTGTCTCAGATCATCCACGGCATCAGCCGCGGTCTGCATGGGAAGAAAACCGCTTCTTGCGGGCAGATGAGCAAGGCTTTCCAGTATGGTATCCTCTATGCGTACCGCGCTGTCACCAAGCCGGTGGAAGGCACCATCCTTTCTGTAGCCAGAGGCATCGCCAAAGGCACACACGATGTATATAAGAGTGAAACTGATTTCAGCAAAATTCTCGAAGCTTCCATTGACTCCGGTAACGAAGCGCTGGCGAAGACTCCGGAACAGCTGCAGATCCTGAAGGATGCCAATGTAGTGGACGCCGGCGGCCAGGGCCTGATTTTCTTCCTCATGGGATGCCTGAATGGCCTCACCGGTAAAGTGGAAGATATCAAAGTCGAAGTGAAGCCGGTCATCAGCCGCTTGGAAGCGAAGGGTGAATCCTTCTCCATCGAATATCCATACTGCACCGAATTCATCATCAGCCCATGCAAAGTGGAAGCTAAAGAAGTGAGAAAGAAGCTCTCTTCCTGGGGCGAATCCATGATCGTGGCAGCCGGTGATAATCTGGTGAAGGTACACATCCACGCACAGCGTCCGGGCCACGTGCTCGATATGGCCGCTGACTGGGGCACCCTCCACGACATCAAATGTGATAACATGGTGGATCAGTTCCATAAAAATAAAGAAAAGCAGCAGAAGATGGTGAAGAAGCCGCTGGGGATCCTCACCGTCGTATCCGGCAATGGTTGGACCAAGCTCTTTGAAAAAATGGGCTGCGATGTAGTTTCCGGTGGTCAGTCCATGAACCCGTCTGTACAGGAGCTGTCCGCAGGCATGGAAAATGGCCAGTATGAGAAATACATCATTCTGCCAAACAACAAAAACATCATCCTCGCTGCGCAGCAGCTGAAAAAGATGCTGGGCGAAAAGGTACACATCGTGCCGTCTACAAACCCCATGGAAGGTCTCGCTGCGGCTATGGCATTCGATGCCAATGCAACCATCGAGGAAAATGTAGAAGCTATGATCGCGCAGATGGGCGAAGTCAAGACCGGCATGATCACCACCGCTGTCCGCGATAGCGTGGTGGGCGAATCGGTGATTCACAAAGACGATTTCATGGGACTCGTAAAAGGCCATGAAGTGATCGCTCTTGCGGATTTCCAGAAGTGCTTCCATGAAGTGCTGGGGCTTCTGGTAGATGAGGACACAGAAATCGTGACCGTTTATTACGGCGCTGACCTTTCCGAAGAGGATTGCCAGGCAGAGCTTGCCAAAGCAGAAGAACTCTACCCGGATGTGACCTTCGAAATGTACGAAGGCAGCCAGCCGCTGTATCCGATGTTTATTTGCGCTGAATAAGATTTATAAAAAGGGCTGTGAAAAGATGAGAAATCATTTTTTCACAGCCCTTTTTTGCGTGATTTTAAATTAAAAGATTTTTAGAAATAGATGTTTTATGCTACAATAAAAGGAAGTTCATACGTAAAGGAGGGGAGCTATGAAGCAGCTAGTGACATACTACCGCATGCCCGAGGATCAGGAAGAGGAAATCGAAGCGCTGGTCTATGGGGCGGGCTTTGACGGGGTAGAGAATTTAATTTATGGGACCAAGGCGGCGGATAGGCCTTTCGCGAGAGTGACACAAGGGGTGCATCTCAAGTACTGGCCCTACTGGATAGACTTTTATCTAGGAAAACGGGAGGCCTTGGCGCGAAATTTCAAAAATAGGGAGGATATGGCGAAATTCTATGGCGGCGATATGCCGGAGGATTGGATCCGCTATATCGAAGGAAATATACAGGCCGCCTTGGCAGAGAAGCCCCATTACCTGGTGTGGCATGTACAGGAAAATACGGTGGAGGAATCCTACACCTGGCGCTTTCACTATAGCGACCGGGAGGTGCTGCGGTATACGGCACAGGTCTATCGGGCGGTGAAGCATCTCATTCCCGATGGCGTTTTTGTGCTGTTTGAAAATCTGTTCTGGCCCGGACTTTTCCACATGGAGCCGGAGAAGGTGGCGTATTTTTTCAAAGAGCTGGATGATCCGTCCCACACCGGACTTCTTTTTGATACCGGCCACTACATGGTGACGAATCCCGATTTAGAAAACGAGGCGGAAGCGGCGGCGTACATCGAGAAGATGGCAGGAAATCTGGGAGAGCTCACCGCTCTCATCAAAGGGATCCACCTGAGCCAATCGCTTTCTGGAGCGTATACCAAGCATTTCAAGAGAGAAGTGCCCAAGGGTTGCGACTGGCCTATGCTCATGCGCCACGTGTGCGCCCTGGACCGCCACGAGCCTTTTCAAACCGACGCAGCGAAGCGAATCGTGGAGGCTTTGCAGCCGGACTACGTGACCCACGAGCTTTTCGGAAATACATTTGCCGAAGCGCTGGAAAAGGCGCGGGGGCAGAGGGAGTTATTGAGGTAAGCAAAAAGAGCGATGACATTTGAGTCATCGCTCTTTTTGCTTTTAATGTAGATAGCGTTATTGCTTTAGTAATTAGTAGTCGGTAATTAGTAGTCAGTACGCCAAATTTCTCTGCTTTACGTTGCCTATGTAGTAATCAGTGGGCCGGGCGTTTTTACTGCTTTCTCACATCCAACCTCCACCGCTTCGCGGTCCCCCTCCTTCCAGAGGAAGGAGGTCACGTTGC
>CAVKMC010000240.1:0-3492 GCA_963657285.1 Agathobacter sp. | reverse complement strand
TAGGTTCAAGGGGGAGGTGCGGCGCACAAATCAGGAAGCGCCGCAAGTTTGAAAAGTCAACTCGCATTTCTGTATTTCAAAACTCACGCCGCTTTTTAATTTGATGCGGCGTACCACCCCTTGAACCTTGAACCTTGAACCCTGAACCTTGAACCTTTTTATAACCTCATCTCCCGCCCATGCCACGCATCCAGTGTCGACCGGTGTCCTACGCTGACGACGGTGATGCCGGGGATGGTGACCAGGCGGCTATAGAGGGCGCGCTCGGTTTCTTCGTCCATGGCAGAGGTCGCTTCGTCGAGGAAGACCCAACGGGGATTTCTTAGGAAGATGCGGACGAAGGCGAGCTTCTGCTGTTCGCCCAAAGAGAGGATGTGGCTCCAGTCGCCTTCCTTATCCAGCATGGGGATGAAGTGAGAAAGGCCACAGCCCTCAAATAATTTCTCCAGCGCAGCGCGATCGGCTTCGCTGTCGGGATACGCGGCGGCCTCTAAGAGTGTGCCCATGGGCATGTAGGGCCGCTGGGGGATGAACATGGTTTCTTCTTTCTTCGGCAGCGTCATGGCGCCTTCAGCGTAAGGCCAGAAGCCGGCAAGCACGCGAAGGAGGGTGGACTTCCCTTTGCCTGAGGGCCCTTTGATGATGACCTTCTCGCCTTCGCGGATCTCGGCGGTCATATTTCTAAGAATCACCCGCCCATCGGGAAGGGAGATGTCCACGCCGCAAAGCGCCAGGGCTGCGCCTTCGGTCCGCTTCATGTCGCCGGACTTTTCCGCCTCCAAGCGCTGCATGTGCTCGTCGAAGGAGAGCAGTCGGTCCACGCAGGACTGCCACTCGGCCAGGGACGAGTAGACGTCCACGAAGTAGCTCATGGCGTCCTGCACCTTGCCGAAGCAGTTCGCCACCTGCATGAGGCCGCCCAAGGAAATACTTTTCGAAAGATACCGCGGCGCCGCCACGACGAAGGGAAATATGATGGCGATCTGGCCGTAGGAATTGGTGAGCCAGGAGAGCTGCTTCTGCTTCTTGATGATGTAGAAGGTATTTACGATGAGCTTGTGGAACCGATTTCCCAAAATGCTCCGCTCGCGGGTGGCGCCCTCATAGAAGGCCACGCTCTCCGCCGTCTCGCGGAGCCGCACCATGGCGTAGCGGAAATCGGCTTCTAGCTTCTGCTGCACGAAATTCAGCGCCACCAGCCGATGTCCCACCTTGTGGGTGATCCAGGTGCCCACGATGGAGTAGGCGAGAGCCGTCCACACGAGATAGCCGTAGACGTGGATTTCCTCGCCGCCTACCGTGAAGGAGAGAGGCTCCGAGAGACTCCAAAGGACGAAGATGAAGCACACGATGGTGGTGATGGATTTCAAAAGTCCCACCGAAAAGGAAAGCGTGCGGGCGGTGAAAAGATTGATGTCCTCGGAAATACGCTGATCCGGGTTGTCGGCGCTCTGGGAAAACATTTCCATGCGGTAGTACATATCCTTCTCCGTCCAGCGGGAAAGATACTCCCGCGTCAGCCACCTGCGCCAGCGAAGCGCTAAGGTCTGCTGCAAATAGTAGGCGTACACCGCAAAAGCGATGTGCGCAAAAGCCAGGCCCGTGAATCGGATGAGGCCGTGGTACACCGCGTCGGCGTCGTAATTTTGCAGCGCGCTGTAAAATTCATTGAACCAGTCGTTGAGTAGCAGGGTCATGTACACCGCTGCGATGGTGAGCGCGATGATGCCGAATAAATACAGAAAGGCGCTCTTCCTCTCCTCACTCCGCCAGTATCGGGCGGTGAGATGAAAAAGGGCGCGGATAAAGGCAAGATTCCATTCTCCGCCGGACATAGTGTGGCCTCCTTGGAAATATGAAAATGGCGTGAGCGTCAGTAGGTAGCTTGAGGGAAATAGGTTCAAGGTTCAAGTATTTAGGTTCAAGGGGAGGTGCGGCGCACAATTCATAAAGCGCCGCGAGTTTGAAAAGTCAACATGCATTCCCATATTTCAAAATTTACGCCGCTTTTTAATTTGATGCGGCGTACCACCCCTTGAACCTTGAACCCTGAACCTTGAACCTTTTGTGCTTAATGGTTTTCCTTCCAACTGTCTCAAGCCTTAAGATAGCAAGTACATATACAGTGGCACGAAGAATACCCCCAGCGCCAAGGAGACGCAGTTCACTGTGGTGGAGTAGTCCGCGTCGGCGCCGACCGCGTAGGCCAGGATGGTCATGTTTGTCATGGCGGGCATGCCGGCCTGCATGAGGAAGACCTTCGCCGACATGTCGGATACCGGGATGAAGGGGAGGAGCGCCGCGAGGCAGAGGGGTGATAAGATGAAGCGGCCCGCCATGGCGCCGACCAGATCCTTGTCGAAATGAATGGACGAGAGAGGGATCTGGCTCATCTGGATGCCGATGACCATAAGCGCCAAAGGCGTCGCCATGCCGCCCACATATTTCATAGCGTCCATAGCAAAGTGCGGGATCGGCACGTCCAAGAGCAGCAGCACGATGCCCGCGGCGAATCCCATGAGCGGCGGCGTCTTGAGCTTCATCACCATTTCCCAGGGAGAGAAATGTCGATCGCCGCCGGCGTCCTTCACGATGAGGTAGGCCCCCAGGCCCCAGAACATGGCGGTATTGGCCACATAGTAGAGCATGCAGGAGGGCACACTGGCATCGCCGAAGAGCGCCACGTTCACCGGCACGCCGATGAAGATGGCGTTCGCGATGCAGCAGGTGCAGGTGAAGATCCCCCGCCGGCCTTTGGAAATCCCAAGCACCACCGCCAAGACGCGGCCGGCGATGTAGGCGAGGAAGATGGACGCAAAGGGCAGCACCAGATCCGGCGCCGTAGCGATGAGCTCGTCGTGGGTGAAATTCGCATACAGCGAGTGCACCATCAAAGGCGGCAGCGCCACAGTCATGGTGAGCCGGGTCAGATCCTTCGCCGCGTTCTCCCAGAACCAGCCCTTCTTCGATAGAAAAAATCCGAGTCCGGCCATGAGGACCACTTCAAATATGCCGGACAGGCCTTGCAGTATAGCGTCCATAGGGGACTCCTTAAAAAGCAGGTTCAAGGTTCAGGGTTCAAGGTTCAAGGGATGGAGCGGCGCACAATTCATAAAGCGCCGCGAGTTTAGAAATAGGACGCGCCTATCTGCTTCCCCACGACCGTGTAACCGTTAACCGTATAACCGGTAACCGTCCCGCTTGACGATAATGGAAATATGATAGTGGAAGCACACAGAGTCACTTTGTTAGACAAGCCCTATGGGAGTAGACCCTTGGAGAAGGGTCGCGCGTTAGCGCCGGATAGAAATGCGCCGCAAGGCGCATAATCAGCAGTAGCCATAAGCATGCTACCATTTGCGTAAAATTTTGCAGCTTACCCTCTCGCTGGTTGTGCCTCTACGAGGCACTTCTATCCTCCGCTATCGCGCGCCCCTTCTCCAAGGGGCTACACCTTACCGCTAGCGTAAAGCAATTATTTTACCTGCTGGT
>CAVKMC010000239.1:0-3498 GCA_963657285.1 Agathobacter sp. | reverse complement strand
TTACGGAGCAGATCCGGAGAAGGCGTACCTGGCGGGGTGGGTCCACGATGCAGCAAAGGAGCTATCTTTGGCTGATATGCAGGCCATCATCCCTATGGATTCACCGCTTCGGCAGGATGCACAGATGTTTTCCAGCCGTGCGCTTTTGCACGGACCGGCAGGGAGCCTCCTTATCAAGGACCGCTATGGTATCGAGGATGAGGAAATCCAAAGCGCCGTGCGCTATCATACCACCGGCCGCGTGGATATGACGCTTTTGGAAAAAATTATTTTCCTGGCGGACTATATCGAGCCGTCCCGGGATTTCCCCGGTGTGGAAACGCTGCGGAAGCTGGCAGAAAAGGATCTGGATAAAGCCGTCTTGGCGGCTTATGATTCCACCATTTCCCACTTGCTTGAGCAGGGGGCCTATATCTATGACCTCACATTCCTCGGGCGCAATGACTTGGTTCTTCGAATGGAAAAGAAAGCATGAAAACAAGAAAAAGGAAAACCAGACTGAAGGTAAAGAAGCTTCTCTGTTTCCTCCTCCTGGTCTTTACCCTTTTGGCGCTCTTGGTCTTCGGCGTCGTCAAAGGGGTAGAGCTGTGGCATAGCGCTTCGGCGGCGGAGGGCGGAAAGCCGACCTACTACCTTTTCATCGGTAGCGATGCGGCGGCCGGCAATGAAGCGGACTCTCTCCTTCTGATGGCGACAAATGAGAAGAAAAAAGAGCTGACCTTTATTTCTTTGCCTTCCAATACGGAAATCAGCAAGCATGACAAGGAGTCTATGCTTTTGAAACAGACCTTCGCCGACGGCGGAGCGGAGGAGACAAAGAGCAGCGTAGAGAATCTTTTGCACATCCGCATCGATAAGTACGCGGTGATCCGCTATGAGGACTTTGAGTCTCTCATCGAGAAAGCCGGCAGGCTCGATATGTATGTAGAAAAAGCGATGAATCATACCGACGCTACGGGAAATATGGATATCAACCTGCGCCAGGGCTACCAGGCCATGGACGGCACCGGCGCGCTTTCCTATCTGCGCTATGTGGATACGGAAAATGGAGAGCTGGGCCGCATCCAGCGGCAGGAGCGTTTCCTGAAGGTGCTTCTCTACAAATTGCAGAATCACATGGGCCTCTATAATTGGGCCGTAGCCAAGAGAGCTTGGAATGCATCGGAAACAGATATTTCCTCCTCGGAAGCGGCGTCTTTGGCCTATCGGCTCACCGATTTCCCGAAGGAAAATTGTCGCTTCGTCATCATCCCCGGAGAAATGCATAAGACAAATCAAGTAGAGCGTTGGGTAGTGAATCCCGTAGAAGCCCAGAAGGCTTTGGCGCTCACCATAGAATAATAAAAAGGAGTTTTAACAATGGAAAATAATCTTCAAATTATTTGCGAGGCATTGTCCAGCAAGAAAAGCGTTTTGATCAAAGTATTGAATGTGCGCGACCTCACCTCTATCGCAGACTATTTCGTCCTGGCATCTACCAGAAACCAGAAGCAGTCCCAGGCAGCAGCTGACGAAGTGGAAGAAAAGATGGAAGCCATCGGCGTCCGCGCGACCCGCAAGGAAGGCTATCGCGAAGGGGACTGGATCCTCCTCGACTTCGGCGATGTGATCGTCCATATCTTCACCGATGAAGAAAGACGCCACTTCGACTTCGATACCCTTTGGAAGGAAGCGCCGGCAGAAGAATACCACGACGTAGAAGAAAGCGAGAAATAAATGGAAGAAGTAAGAGAGCGGCAAGAGAGCATTTACAAAGAAAACTCCATCTCTGAGCTTCCGGTGGTCCGTGTATCCGCTTTCGGCGCCTTCCTTTCCGGCGGTACAGGAAATTCGAAGGATGATATCCTGCTCCATAAGGGCCAGCAGACCCGCGAGGTGAAGGAAGGGGAGAAGGTCAAGGTCTTCCTGTACCACGACCCGCATCACCGTTTGACCGCCAGCATGCGTCTGCCCCAGATTTCTGTGGGCGGCATCGGGTACGCGCCTGTGATGAGCACCACCCGCTTCGGCGCTTTTGTCGATGTGGGCACCGAGCGCGGCATCTTCCTGCCTTTCACGGAAATGATCGGCCGTGTAGAGGAAGGCCAGCAGGTGTGGGTGAAGCTTTATGAGGATAAGACCGGCCGCCTGGCAGTGACCATGCATGTGGATGAAGAAATGCGCCGCATCGCTTTGCCGGTGACAGAGCAAAAGATGGGAGACCCTTTGACCGGGACCGTGTACAACGAAACCGGAGAAGGCTATTTCCTCATCACCCGGGATCGTCATATCGCTTTTATTCACAAAACGGAAAAGCAGGGGACCATCCGCTTGGGCGATGAAATCACCGGCCGCATTTCCTATATCCGAAGCGACGGCCACGTCAATATCGCCCTTCGTCCGCAAAAGGAAAAAGCCATGGAAGGAGACATGGCCCTCCTGGTCTCCTGTATGGAGCGTCACAATGGCCTCCTGCCCTTGACAGACAAGAGCGACGCCGACCTCATCAAATCCACCCTGGGCATCAGCAAATCCGCCTTCAAAAGAGCCGTAGGCCACCTCCTGAAGGAACGCCGTATCACTATCCGGGAAGGACGGATACGGTTGGTCAAGTAGCGGGGAGTACCGTGAGAGTTTTAGTAATTAGTGGTCAGTGATTAGTGATCAGTACGCATTTACGATCATCAGCCAAAAGCTACAAACGAAAAGAGCAGTGAAAAATGATTTCTCGTTTTTCACTGCTCTTTTCGTTTGTAGCTCATTTCTTGATAATGGTAAGCACGTACTAATCACTAATTACTAATCACTAAACCACCGGCCCATACCCGCACTACATTACATATGTCTATACAATCCAATGACTTTCCCCCGAATGATGACTTCTTTGGAAATAATCGGTTTATAATCATCATTCTCCGGCTGCAGGCGGATGTGGTCTTCTTCCTTGTAAAAGCGCTTTACGGTGGCGTCTTCATTGCCCACCAATGCCACGACGATGTCGCCATCGTGGGCGCTGTCCTGCTCGGAGACAATGAGGTAGTCTCCTTCGCAAATACCTGCATTGATCATGCTATCGCCGCGAACCACCAGCATGAAGCAATTATTATCCTTGCCGATGAGCTCCGCCGGAAGGGGATACACAGAGTCCATCTGCTCATCGGCGAGGATCGGTTCCCCGGCGCGGACAGTGCCCACCAAGGGCATGGGGATCATTTTCTTGCGGCGCCAGGTGTCGGCTACCACCTCGATAGCGCGAGAGGATTCCGGATTCTTGCGGATGGCCCCTTTTTCTTCGAGGCGAGCCAGGTAATTGTGCACCGTAGAGGTAGAGCGAAGTCCTACGGCCTGGCAGATTTCACGGACCGTAGGAGGGAAGCCGCTCTCCCAGATTTTTGTACGGATGAAATTTAAAATCGATTCTTCCCGGCTGGTTAAGGTGTTGGATGGCTGTTTCTTTCTCATGATACGTTCCTTTCAATTAAGTAATCAGTAATTAGTAATCAGTGGTCAGGACTTGCT
>CAVKMC010000238.1:0-3501 GCA_963657285.1 Agathobacter sp. | reverse complement strand
CGCTCGCTTTCTCTTAGCGCAGTTAAATGCCAAGTGACACTATCAAAGCTCCAAGCTCCAAGCTCATAGCTCAAAGCTATAACGAAGCCGTCAAACGCGCTTTATCCTATTTCCTCCCGATGGCCTCATGTATTTCCTCCAGTCCCTTCACGTCCACCGAGGAAATGAGCTTCTTGAATCTCTCCAGCTGCTCCGCCACGTCGGGCGCGGGCTTGGGGAATTGGGGATTGATTTTCTTCAGCGCCGCCAAAGTGATCTGCGCCACCAGGTAGCGGGTGTACCACTTATTATCCGCCGGAATGATGTACCACGGCGCGTAGTCCTTCGAGGTCTTGGAAATCATTTCCCCGTAAAGCCTTTGGTACTCGTCCCAATACTGCCGCTCATTGATGTCGGACATGGAGAATTTCCAATTTTTCTCCTCCTTGAAAATCCGATCCATCAGCCGCTTCTGCTGCTCCGCCTTCGACACGTGGAGGAAAATTTTCACCATAGGAAATCCATTCTTCGCCAAATATTTTTCCCAATGGTTCAGCTGCTCGTAGCGCTCCTCCCAGATGTCCTTATCGATCAATTCCTCCGGCAGCTGTCCCTGGTGAATCAGATCGTGGATGCGCGTGACGATCACATCCTCATACTGGGAGCGATTGAAAATCCCGATGTCCCCGCGACTGGGGAGCGCCTTATTGATGCGCCACAGATAATCGTGATCCGTCTCCTCCGCGCTGGGCTGCTTGAAGGCCTCCACCTTCACACCCGCCGGATTCAAAGACGCGAAGACATGATTGATGGTGCTATCCTTCCCCGCCGCGTCCATAGCCTGCAGCACCACGATGAGACCGTAAGTGCTCTGGGCATAGAGCTTCTCCTGGAGCTCCTTCATCTTCTCTATGGCCTGTGGGAAATAGATTTCCTTCACCTTCGCCTTCTCGACCTTCACATCACAGGCGGTGGGATAATCGGAAAGCTTCACCTTCGTCCCCTCCCGGACGCGGTACCGCTCGATGTCCACTTTCGTTTCGTCCATGGTCAGTCCTCCTTTTTCCGTTTTTTCTTTTATTATAGTGCAAATGAGGGATAAGGGATAGGGGCATGACAGAGGGATAAGGGACAAGGGATAAGGGATAAGCCCCACGTACCTGCTTCGACATAGCTAGGAGCTTGGAGCCTGGAGCTTGGAGCTCGGCTTGCGTCAATAGGCATGCCATACAGTAGCGGCAGGAGTATTTCGCTCGCTTTCTTTAACGTAGTTAAATGTCAAGTGACTCCATCAAAGCTCCAAGCTCCTAGCTCATAGCTCAAAGCTATGACGAGGCAGGTACGCGGGCCATATCCCTTATCCCTCAAAATGTCGTATAATAGAGCCAACAAGCTATCACGAAAGGAGATTCCCAAATGACCGAAGACAAGAAACCCACCGGCAAGCGGATGCGGCGGATGGAGAATATTTCCACCGTCTTTTCTACCTCTGATCTGAATCGCCAGCTCTTCGGCCAGGAGGGCTTCCAATTTTATTTATTTCAAAAGCGCTGGGAGAAAATGGTGGGGCCCCTCATGGCCAAGGAATCCTATGTGTCCAGCTACAAGAAGGACATGCTCTATGTGACCGTCACGAATTCTGTTTTCATGCAGCATCTCTTCATGATCAAGGCGGACATTTTGAAGCTCCTGGCCGATGATGAATTTGGAAATCGGTTCACCGACATCCGCTTCATCGCCGGGCCTTACAAGAAGAAATACAAAACCTTCACCACCTTAGACCCGATCAATGAAAATATAAAAAAAGAAAAGGCGCTCTACAGCCAGCCCTTGACGGAGAAGGAGCGAGACTGGGTTCACCGCTGGGCCGAGAGCCATGTGCGAAATGAAAAAATCCAGGAGCCCTTCGCGGACATGATGAAGGCGGTGCTGCAAATCCGAAAAGGGGACCTCGCCAAGGGCTACCACCCCTGCGCTCGCTGCGGCACGCTCTGCGAAAAGGAGGAGCCCCTGTGCCCCGCCTGTGCCCGAGAAGAAAAGCAAAAGCACCGCGGCCGGGTCATCGGGCTTCTGAAAAAAAATCCTCATTTCTATTTTAAGGATCTTTGCCAGGAAATCCCCTGCACCTATCCGCTCTATGAGGAGGTAAGAAACAGTTTGATCCGCAAGCTGAAGGATCAGATTTTCAAAAAATTCGCCGGCGTAGAAGAAAAGAAAATGCTTCTCGCCCTCCTCCTCCATCGCCCCATGGATACAATCACCGCTAGAGAGGCGGATGAGATGCTGAAACGATTGCCGGAGAAGAGCTGGTAAGTAGTAAAAGGTTCAGGGTTCAAGTATTTGGGTTCAAGGGGGAGGTGCGGCGCACAAACAAAAGCGCCGCAATTTTGAAAAAGTTGATTCACATTTTCTATATTTCAAATTCACGCCGCTATATGAGCGTACCTCCCCTTGAACCCTGAACCTTGAACCTTGAACCTTGAACCTTTTTTCAAATAAAAAACGCTCAAGCTTTCGCTGAGCGTTTTTTTATTTCCCCACTTCGATCACCTCGCCGCTGCCGAAGGCGTTGTCGGTGCCGGTGACAAGGGTCTGGATGTCTCTTCCTTCCAGGTAGGAGAGGAGGGCCCGCCGCCGCTCGGGGTCCAGCTCGCTTCCGATGTCGTCTAGGAGGAGGACGGGGTAGGTGCCCGATTCTTCTTTGATGAATTCCATTTCCGAAAGCTTCATGGAAAGGATGGCGGTGCGCTGCTGGCCTTGGGAGCCGTAGGCGGAGATGTCGAGGCCGTTCATGAGAAATAATAAATCATCCCGGTGGGGCCCTACGGAGGTGTGGCAGAGCCGCGCGTCCTCGTCGCGGCTTTTAGAGAGGGCCATGAGGTACCACTCCACATCGGTCTGCGGCTTCTCCACGCCGCTTTGGGTGTAGCGGATTTCCAAAGACTCCCGGCTCTCGGTGAGATGATTTTCCATGAGCGGCACGATGCGATTCATTTTCTCGATGGTCTCAAGCCGCTTCCTCACGATGTACGCCGCGCCCTTAGCGATCTGCATGTCCCACAGGTCCACCTCCGGCCGCCCGCCGCGGAATTGAGCCTGACGAAAGGCGGCGTTTCGCTGCTGCACGGCGCGAGTGTAATTGGTGAGGGTCTCGTAGTAGCGAGGCGAAACCTGGGATATTTCCATATCCAGGAAACGGCGGCGAAGGAGCGGCGCCCCCTTGATGAGCTGCAGCTCGTCGGGGGTAAAGAGGACGGTCTTGAAAAGGCCCAAGAGCTCCTTCTTTCGGATCGGCGTGTCATTGAGGAAACAGCGCTTTCCCTGAGAGCGGCTCATTTTGATTTTGATTTCATGCTCCGTCTCATGGACGCGATAAGAAAGGAGGATCGTCCCCTCCTCCTCGCCAAGGGCTATCATTTCATTGTCGTTCGATGTGCGGAAGGATTTCCCGAAGGAGCTATAATACGCCGCCTCCACCAGATTCGTCTTCCCGCATCCGTTGGGCCCCAAAAGAAGGGTGAG
>CAVKMC010000237.1:0-3525 GCA_963657285.1 Agathobacter sp. | reverse complement strand
CGAACCTGTCGTTATCCCGAACGCCGAAGGCTCCCGTCTGACTCCTTCCGTGGTAGGCTTTTCCAAGACCGGCGAAAGACTGGTAGGCCAGCTGGCAAAGCGTCAGGCTGTTTCCAACCCGCACCGCACCATCGTTTCCATCAAGAGACACATGGGCAGCGATTACAAAGTTACCATTGATGACAAATCCTACACCCCACAGGAAATCTCCGCTATGATCCTGCAGAAGCTGAAGGTAGACGCAGAAGCATACCTGGGCGAAAAGGTCTCCGATGCTGTCATCACCTGCCCGGCTTACTTCACCGACGCACAGCGCCAGGCTACCAAGGATGCCGGCAAGATCGCAGGCCTCAATGTCCTCCGTATCATCAACGAACCGACCGCATCCTCCCTGGCATACGGCCTTGACAAGATTAAAGACGGCAATGAACACCGTTTCCTCGTATACGATCTGGGCGGCGGTACATTCGATGTTTCCATCCTGAACCTGGCTGACGGCGTATTCGAAGTAGAAGCTTCCAACGGCAATGGCCACCTGGGTGGCGACGACTTCGATGCTCGCGTGATGGACTGGATCGCTGATAAATTCAAAGCACAGAACGGCTTCGAACTGAAGAGAGATCCCATGACCAACCAGCGCCTCAAAGAAGCCGGTGAAAAAGCAAAGATCGAGCTCTCCTCCGTCATGTCCACCGACATCAACCTGCCATTCATCACCATGGATACCGACGGCATGCCGGTACACTTCGATGCGACCCTCACCCGCGCTGAATTCGACAGAATCACCGAAGACCTGGTACAGGCTACCGTAGAACCGATCGACCTGGCTATGAAGGATGCCGGCGTTTCCGTAGGCGACATCGACAAGGTCCTCCTGGTCGGCGGCTCCTCCCGTATCCCGGCTGTACAGACCCTCATTAAAAATAAATTCGGCAAAGAACCGTCCAAGGGCGTAAACCCGGATGAATCCGTAGCCGTAGGCGCAGCCATCCAGGCCGGCGTCCTCAAGGGCGAAGTCAAAGACGTCCTCCTCCTGGACGTCACCCCGCTCTCCCTGGGCATCGAAACCCTGGGCGGCGTATTCACCACCATGATCAAGAGAAATACCACCATCCCGACCTCCAAGTCCCAGGTATTCTCCACCGCTGCTGATAACCAGCCATCTGTAGATATCCACGTCCTCCAGGGCGAACGCCCCATGGCTTCTGACAACAAGACCCTCGGCCGCTTCGAGCTCTCCGACATCCCGCCGGCTCCACGGGGTGTACCGCAGATTCAGGTCACCTTCGACATCGATGCCAACGGCATTGTACATGTTTCCGCTAAGGACCTGGGCACCGGCAAGGAACAGAAGATCGACATCACTTCCTCCACCGGCCTCTCTGACGAAGAAATCCAGAAGATGCAGGACGACGCTAAGGCTCATGAAGAAGAAGATAAGAAGCGTAAAGAAGGCATCGAAGCCAAGAACAATGCAGAAGCTCTGATTTACCAGGCTGAAAAGACCATCAAAGAACTGGGCGACAAAGCCGACGCAGCCAAAGTGAAGGAAGTCAATGACGCCATCGCTACCCTGAAGGAAAGCCTCAAAGGCGACGACGTAGAGAAGATTAAGAAAGACGCAGAAGCACTGACCAAGCCGCTTCACGAACTGACCGAAAAGCTCTACCAGCAGGCCCAGGCTGCTCAGCAGGCAGCCGGCGCGCAGCAGGGACCCCAGCAGCAGGGCCCGCAGGCCGGCGCTAAGAAAGCCGATGACAATGTAGTCGATGCCGATTACAAGGTCGTAGACGACGACAAGAAATAAGAACTAGGTTCAAGGGGATAGGTTCAGGGGACAAGGGGAGGTGCGGCGCACAAATCAAAAGCGCCGCGAGTTTGAAAAGCTGATTCACATTTTCATATTTCCAAACTCACGCCGCTTTTCATTTGATGCGGCGTACCATACCTCGAATCTTGGACCCTGAACCTTGAACCTTATTTCGTGAGCGTTCATCGGGGAATGGTGACGCTACATATTTCATAAGATTTTCAAACTTGGGTTCAGAGGGTTCCAAAGGTTCATTACGGACCTCGGGCCTTCTGAGCCCTTGTGTATATTTCTAGAAATATAGAGGATCATATGGCAGACAGCAAGGATTACTATGACGTCTTAGGCGTAGAAAAAGGCGCCTCAGACGATGACATCAAGAAAGCCTATCGAAGACTTGCCCGCAAATACCATCCGGACTTGAACAAAGACAATCCCAAAGCCGCAGAAGAGAAATTCAAGGAGGTCAATGAGGCCTACCATGTCCTCTCCGACGCGGACAAGAGAGCCCAGTACGACCAGATGGGCCACGAAGCCTTCACCTCCACCGGCGGCGCCGGCTTTGGCGGCCAGGGAGGCTTCGGCGGATTCGGAGGCTTTGGCGGACAAGGCGGATTTGGCGGCTTCGACATGGGCGACATTTTCGACATGTTCACCGGCGGCAGTCGCCGGCAGAGCAATGGCCCCCAGCAAGGCGCGGACCTTCGCTACGATATGGAAATCACCCTCCGCGAAGCAGCCACTGGCGTACAGAAGAAATTCACCGTCACCAAGAATGACACCTGTGACCACTGCCACGGCAGCGGCGCAGAGCCCGGCTCCTCTGTAGACACCTGCCCGGACTGCCACGGCACCGGTCAGCAGCGTGTGGTGAGAAATGGCCCCTTTGGCCAGATGGTAAATATCATCACCTGCCAGAGATGCCAGGGCAGCGGCAAGATCATCAAGAATAAATGCTCCCATTGCCACGGCAGCGGCAGCACCCGCGTGAAGAAGACCATCGAAGTGAATATCCCCGCCGGCGCAGATACCGGCGTCCGCATGCGCGTCTCCGGCGAAGGCGAACCGGGCAAGCGCGGCGGCCCGAAGGGAGATCTTTACGTATATATCTACGTGAAATCGGATCCCGACTTCGAGCGCGACGGCGACGATCTCTATAGAGCCGTAGACATCTCCTTCCCTGTGGCTGCTTTGGGCAGTACCATCAAGGTGAAGACCTTGGACAAGGAAGTGGAGCTCAAAATCCCCGCCGGCACCCAGAGCGGCACTCGCTTCCGCATCATCGGCGAAGGCATGCCCCACATCCAGTCCACCAGAAAGGGCAATCTCTACGTGGAAGTCCGCGTGGTGGTACCGAAGAAGCTCAAAGAAGAGCAGAAAGAAGCCCTCCTGGGCTACGCCCACCAGATGGGCGAAGACTGTGCCCAGTACAAAGGCAAAAGCTCCTGGCTGGATAAGATCATAGACAAATTCAAATAAGAAAATAAAAAGAGCCTGACGCTTCGGCGCCGGGCTCTTTTTGAGTGTTTTTTTAGAAGCAGGGGATGTTTAGTAATTAGTGGTCGGTGATCAGCGGTCAGTACGCATTTGGCTTTTATCTCGACTTCGTATGTAAGACCTTATTGCCGGTGGTTCCATGCAGCAATAGTCGTAGCATGCTTACTGAATCTAAAGGCAAGCACGTACTAACTACCGATCACTGACTACTGACCACT
>CAVKMC010000236.1:0-3536 GCA_963657285.1 Agathobacter sp. | reverse complement strand
ATAGAGGCGCGAGGCACTTTGTCCGCTTTATCGAAACGTAGTTAAATGCCAAGTGTCACTATCAGAGCTCCTAGCTCCTAGCTCCAGGCTCCTAGCTATGATGAAGCAGGTACGCGGCTTTCTATTTTAAATCTTGCGCCGCTATATGAATTGATGCGGCGCACCGCCACTCCTAACTCCTAACTTGCAGGAAATGCGCCTTATCCCTTAACCCCTATCCCTTATCCCCTTCCTACTAAAAAGACCGCAGAGAAAAATTTCCCTACAGTCTTCGATTCTACGATTTAAAATTCCTCGACCAGCTTGTAGCCCTTGCCCTTCAGGAAGGCTTCGGTTTCCGATTCGGTGGTGCTGAAGACGGCAATCGGGGAGCCTGTCTGGCGGTCGAAGGAAATATACAGATAGCGGATCATCACATTCGCTGCCTGCAGGTCTCCCAGGATGTGATTCAAGGCGCCCGGCTTATCGGAGCCCATGTCTACAGCCAGGACGAGATCCACGCGGCACTGATAGCCTTCCTTCTCCAGGACCTCCACAGCCGCTTCAGACTTATCCACGATGAGACGGACGATACCAAATTCCGCGCTGTCATTGGCCAGCATGGTGTAGATATTGATATCCTCGCTCGCCAGGATGGACGTCATGCGGCTCAAAGCGCCCTGACGGTTGGCGGTGAATACGGATACTTGTTGTAACATAATTTGCCCTCCTTACAAATGGTTTTGCTCACCATTGTAGCATAGATTGAGGGGGAATGGTAGCAGGAAATAACGGTTAGTGATTTCGTAGTCGGTAGTCGGTGGTCAGTAGTCAGTACGTACTTACCGCTATGCCAACACATAGATATTTCCGCCAGCAACTGCGTAGCCGTGCTAAATGCGGCCCAGCTACCGACCACCGACTACCGACCACAAAACCTCTAGCCCCAAGCTCCGCTCAAAACAAAAAAGCTGCCTTTCGGCAGCCATCACTCACCAAGAGAATCAGTTCTTGGAGCTTTCCAGTTCCAAGAGTGCCCAGCAGAGGGTCTCTTTCTTTTCTTCTTCTACCATAATTTCGTTTTCAATCTGCTGATCTTTCATGATCTCATTGGCCTCCCAAGTGATGTCCGGATCGTCCCGGAAATATATTGTTGTCTTATGCTTACAATATACATCTTCTATAGCGGCTTATCCAATATTTCTTTTATAGGCTTTCATTTTTCACTTGCATGGCAAAACATAATTCCCATAGCATGAATCATTTATGAAATCATTCATATTTCCTATCCATTGGAGTTCATCCGATTTCATTTTCTCTATGATAGATGCATAGTAAGCGATTTTGGTGATTGGCGATTATGGGTTGCGGATAATCATAGTATGGAATGCATAGATAACAAAAGAGATTAGGGACAGGGGGATAAGACGCGCTTACCTGCTTCCTCATAGCTAGGAGCCTGGAGCTTGGAGCTTGGAGCCCCGATTGAGTCCAGTAAGCATGCTTGGTGAAGAGTAATACATCCACCGTCAAGCATGCCTACTGTCACCAATAAAGCTCCAAGCTCCTAGCTCAAAGCTCAAAGCTATGGCGAAGCAGGTAAACACGCGCCTTATCCCTTATCCCTAAACTACTATTTCCCCAGCACCGCCTCCACCGCTTCCACGCAGAGGGCGATGGCTTTGTCCAGATCCTCCCGCTCGATATTCAGCGGCGGGTTGAAGTAGATCACGTCGCCCATGGGACGAAGGACGAGGCCGAGATCCATGGCTTTCCTAAAGATGTGCCAGCCGATGCGGCGGGCGGGGTCGAAGGCTTTCTTGGTCTTCGGGTCTTCCACGAGCTCGATGGCATTGATGAGGCCCACGTGGCGGATTTCACCCACGTTTTTATGATTTCCCAAAGCTTTCATGAGCGCATCATGGAGGTAGGCGCCGTTTTCATTGACTCTCTCCAGGATGTGGTCACGCTTCATGATTTTCAAAACTGCCAGAGCGATGGCGCAGCCCATGGGATTTCCTGCATAGGTGTGGCTGTGAACGAAGGCTTTGTGGGTGCCGTAGTCGTCATAGAAGGCGTCGTAAATCTTATCGGTGGTGATGGTGATGGACATGGGCATGTAGCCGGCGGTGAGGCCCTTCGAGGTGCAGAGGATGTCCGGAGAGATGCCGGCGTGTTCGATGGCGAAAAGCTTGCCGGTACGTCCAAAGCCGGCGGCGATTTCATCATCGATGAGGAGGACGCCGTATTCGTCGCAGAGCCTTCTAAGCTTCGTCAGATATTCCGCCGGATAGATGCGCATGCCCGCTGCGCCCTGGAGGATCGGCTCCACGATGCAGGCCACCGTCTCTTTGCCGTATTTCTTGAAGGCCTCCTCGGCGCTCTCGAAGCATTCCACGCCGCAGGTCTCGCGAGTCTTGCCGTAGGGACAGCGATAGCAGTCGAGGCCTTCGAAGTGGATGTTATTCATCAGCATGGGATGGAAAATTTTCGCATAGAGATCCATGGAGCCCACAGAGAGCGCGCCGATGGTCTCGCCGTGATAGGACTCGGGGAGGCACATGAAGCGGGTACGTTCCGGATGGCCGGTCTGGTACTGGTACTGGAAGGCCATTTTCATGGCCGCTTCCACGGCAGAGGAACCATTGTCGTGGTAGGTGAATTTGGTAAGCCCCTTGGGCAGAAGCTCCGTGAGCTCGCGAGCCAGCTCGATGGCGGGCTTGTGGGTGAAGTTTGTAAAGATCACGTGCTCCAGCTCGTCCACCTGTTTCTTCAAGGCCTCATTGATTTCCGGATTCGCATGACCCAGAAGGTTGCACCACCAGGAGGAAATAATATCCAAGTACGCCTTGCCGTGAGCGTCGTAGAGGTACGAGCCCTCGGCATGGTCCACCACCACCGGCGGAAATACTTCGTTGTCCTTCATCTGCATGGCCGGATGCCAAATGTATTTGGCGTCCTCTTTTTCCCAATTCATTTCGTCACACATGGTTGTCTCCTTTTGTACACTCTTTGTTTAGTAGTTGGTGCATTTACCTACTTCCTCATAGCTAGGAGCTAGGAAGAAGCAGGTAAATGCATACTTATTTCTGTTCACGCCTCGTCATAACACTCCGCCAACACCTTCGGATCGCAGTGGAGGATGGTGTCCCCCTTTGCTACCTTAGCGATCACCTTCACGCCGGTGATTTCTTCGATCATTTTCACATTGTCCTCTTCCATGACGCCCCCTTGCCAATGATTGAGGATGATGCCCTTCACCGGGATATGTCTGTTCTTGATATATTCCCAGGTGGTCACCACGTGGTTGATGGTGCCAAGGCCGGCATCGGCGATGATGAGCACCGGGAGCTTGAGCCAGGAAATAATATCCTCCAAATAGTACACCGCCTTCTCATCGTGACGGATCGGGCAGACGATGCCGCCAGAGCCTTCCATGGTCACATAGGGATACGCCTTGGTCACTCGCTCCCAGGCTTTCAGAATCACATCCTTCTCCAAAGGATGGCCCTCCAGCTTCGCCGCCAGATGCGGAGACACAGCGTGCTCATAGAGAT
>CAVKMC010000235.1:0-3543 GCA_963657285.1 Agathobacter sp. | reverse complement strand
CTTGGAGAAGGGGCGCGCGTTAGCGGAGGATAGAAGTGCCTCGCAAGAGGCACAATCAGCGAGAGGGTAAGCTGCAAAAATTTACACAAAAGGTAGTATGCATGAGGCTAGTGCTGATTATGCGCCTTGCGGCGCATTTCTATCCGGCGCTATCGCGCGACCCTTCTCCAAGGGTCTACTCCCGTAAGGCTAGTGTCATGTTCTAAGCTAAGCCTCAGCATGAAACCCCTTAACTTAATAGCATTCCTTCTACAAGGGGCGACTCTCTTAGGGCGAGAGTATCGATCTATGCTAAACCTTAGCATAGATTTCTTAACGCAATAGCACCCGCCCTATGCCTTCTTTTCTGAAGAAAGCATAGGGCGGGTGCATAGCCGTTCGTTTTTTGTTGCTGCCGCCAAATATGACTACTGCCTCTAGCCGAGCTCCAAGCTCATAGCTCCAAGCTCCTAGCTATGACGAAGCAGGTAAACGGAAACCGACTACCGACCACCGACCACCGACTACTTTGTTAAGTCCGTCGACCGGATCTGCTGGCGCAGCGGGAGGATGGAGTAGGGGGCTACGGAGAATTCGTCCACGCCCATCTTGAGGAAGGTCTCAGTGATGGAGAGGTCGCTGCCGAGTTCTCCGCACATGCCCACCCAGATGCCGGCTTTATGGGCGTTCTCGATGGTCATCTCGATGAGCTTCAGGACGGCCGGGTGGTGGGGATTGAAGAAGTCCGAGAGCACGCGGCTGGTGCGGTCGACGACCAAAGTGTACTGGGAGAGGTCATTGGTACCGATGGAGAAGAAGTCCACTTCCTTCGCCAGGCGGTCGCTGATGAGGGCAGCTGCCGGGGTCTCGATCATGATGCCGATTTCCATGTGATGGTCATAGGCGATGCCCTTTTTGTCCAGCTCCAGCTGCACTTCCGTCAGGATTTCCTTGGCCTTCCACACTTCCCATACGGAGGTGATCAAGGGGAACATGATGGCTGCTTTGCCGAAGGCGCTGGCGCGAAGGATGGCGCGGAGCTGGGTCTTGAAGATTTCCGGACGCTTCAAGGAAATACGGATGGCCCGCATGCCCAGAGCCGGATTGTCTTCCTTCGGCAGGTGGAAGGCGGAGGCTTCCTTGTCGGCGCCGATGTCTAATGTACGGATGATGACCCGCTTGCCTGCCATGGTCTCGATGGCAAGCTTGTAAATATTGAACTGCTCTTCTTCGCTGGGGAGGGTGTCGCGGCCCATGTAAATGAATTCGCTGCGGAAGAGGCCGATGCCTTCGGCGTCATTCTTGAGAACAGCGGCGAGATCCGAGGCGGAGGAGACGTTCGCTGCCACTTCCACCTGGTGGCCGTCGATGGTTTTGCTGGGGAGGCCCTTCAGCTGCTGCAGGAGCTCCTTGAGCTTCAGGCTCTGTTCCTGCTTCTCCTTCATCACGGCGAGGATTCCCTGCGTCGGTTCTATATAGGCGGTGCCGGAGAAGCCATCGATGACGGCGGTCTTGCCGTCGGCTTCATCAGGCACGTCGCTGCCGGTGGCTACGATGGCCGGCACGCCCAAGGCGCGAGCGAGGATGGCGGTGTGGGACGTGGGGGTTCCTTCCTTGGTGACGAAGCCTAAGATTTTCGTGGTGTCCATCTGGATGGTTTCGCTCGGGGTGAGATCATCGGCGTAAAGGATGCAGGGACCGTCGGTATGGAAGAGCGCCTGCTTCTGCTTCAGTGTGCGCAGAAGGATGCGGGCGATTTCCAGGATGTCGGCGAGCTGGTCGTCCATGTAGGAGCCGTTGTCGGCCTGGTAAATGCGGACGAAATTCTGCTGTGCCTGGGAAACGGCGTACTCTGCATTGACCGCCTGCTTCCGGATGATGGATTTCACGGAGTCCACAAATTCGGAGTCCGTCAGCATCTGCTGGTACACCTTGAAAATAGAAGCGTTATCGAGGCCCACGTGGGAGACCGCTTCCTGGTAGAACTGCTTCATCTTCGCGCAAGCGGAATTGCGGGCCGAGTCGAAGCGAGCCACCTCCGTCTCCGGCTGCTCTACTTCTACGCGAGCGATGGCTACATCTTGATGACGAAATACACGGAGCGGCCCGATGGTGACCATTCCGGAAATACTTTTTCCATGTATCTGTAGCATATGGTGATGTCCTTTCTTTTGGTAAAAGGGATAAGGCGCTACTTTCCTGCTTCGTCATAGCTAGGAGCTGTGAGCTTGGAGCTTGTAAGCTCCCTATAATACGCTAAAAGAATGCTTCGACAAAATGTCCGTTTCTTTTGGCGGCTAGAGTGGCTGGCTTACAAGCTCCAAGCTCCAAGCTCCTAGCTATGACGAGGCAGGTAAACGTGTTGGCTTTTCAAGTTAGCGGCGCTTTCTGGTTTGTGCGCCGCACCATACCTGAACCCTGAACCTTGAACCTGTTCAGTTCTCAATTCCCTTCCGGCACTCGACGCCTGCGTCGTAGTAGTGGCGGATTTTTTTCATTTCTGTGATGAGGTCGGCGGCCTTTAGGATTTGCTCCGGCGCGTTCCGACCGGTGAAGACGAGCTCCACGCCCTCTTCTCTAGCGGCGAGGATCCGCGCGGTGTCCTCCGGCGTGGCCAGGTCGTACCAGTAGGCCATGTTGTATTCATCGAGGATCACCAAGTCGTAGCCGCCTGCGACGGCCTTCACTGCGTCCTCTACGCCCGTTAGCACCATGTCGCGGTAATCTTTCGGCGGGTGTCCGGCGGGATAGACCACGAGCGCCGGGCCCCAGGCTTTGATTTCCTCCTCGGTGAGCATGCCCTCTTTCGCAATGAAATAAGGTTTACCCAAAGTGATGAGGTCGATGCCTGGAAGCTCTGCGAGGATTTTCTGCTCCGAGTAGGCCAGAGATTTCATAAACTGGATGAAACAGACCCGCTTCCCCGCCCCGATGGCGCGGATAGCAAGCCCGATGGCAGCGGTGGTTTTCCCCTTCCCGTCGCCGGTGTAAACTTGAATGTATCCTTTCATATAAGACCTCCTTGTGGAAATCTATGAACAAAAGAAGGATGAGCCAAAGGAATGGATACTCCTTCTTTGGATAACTGTATTATATCACACATGGAAAAAGAAATCGCCGTATTTATGGGGCGCGCGGGGGTTTTATTTTTCTGATATGGTGATTTTACCCCACATTTTACCCCAATTTTGCATTTCATTCCATCCTTTTATTTTAGGGAGAAGGAAAGTGCAGGCATTTCCGGCGGCTGCTTTACCTAGTGGACGTGCTAGGGGCGTTTTCTTTGCTTACAGGCATGCAAGGGGAATGATGGTGGATTAGGGACGCGGATCATGCAAGCGGTGAGGAGCTGGGACGGGGTGCGCTGCAGAAGTCAGATGGACGGGAAGCGGGCTTCGAGGTGAGGCGTGATGAAGGCAGCGATGAGGAAGGCGGGTGGATGCAGGCAGCTATGGGGCTAGAGGTGTGAGCTTTAGGGAGTGGCTGATCCTTCGAGGTAGTGGGTGAGGCTTCGAGGTAACGGGTGCGCCTTCGAGGTGGTGAGTGCTTCGAGGTGGAGGAGAT
>CAVKMC010000234.1:0-3545 GCA_963657285.1 Agathobacter sp. | reverse complement strand
GTACGGTTCCGTGAGGGGCGGACGGGGTAACCCGATTCCGTCTACTCGACTAGTCAGGGCGCTTTACCGCAGTTTTCCCTCCTTCCTTTGGAGGAGGGAAGCAGAAGCACGTCCTGACCGCTAAATACTAATTACTGACCACTAATTACTAATTACTACAAAGCTTATATTTCATAACACATCAACATAGGAGTGACATAAATGGCTAAGAAAGTTCTTTATAACGAAGAAGCTCGCGCTGCCCTTTTGAAAGGTGTAGATCAGCTGGCTAATGCAGTAAAAATTACCCTGGGACCGAAGGGCCGTAATGTAGTGCTGGACAAGAGATTCGGCGCTCCGAACATCGTCAATGACGGCGTTTCCATCGCTCGCGAAATCGAGCTGAAGGATCCATTTGAAAACATGGGCGCTCAGCTGGTGAAGGAAGTCGCTACCAAGACCAATGACGTGGCAGGCGACGGCACCACCACCGCTACCCTCCTGGCTCAGTCCATGATCCATGAAGGCATGAGAAACGTAGCAGCCGGTGCGAATCCGATGGTCCTGAAGAAGGGCATCGAACAGGCTGTTTCCGTCCTCGTAGAAGAAATCAAGAAAAAAGCTGTACCGGTACAGACCAAGGAAGCTATCGCGCAGGTCGCTTCTATTTCCTCTGCAGATAAGACCATCGGCGGCCTCATCGCTGACGCTATGGAAAAGGTCGGCAACGACGGCGTCATCACCGTAGAAGACTCCAAGACCATGGGCACCAGCCTGAAGGTCGTAGAAGGCATGCAGTTTGACCGCGGCTACCTCTCCCCATACATGGTCACCGATCCGGACAAGATGGAATGTGTCATCGACAATCCGCTGATCCTCATCACTGACAAGAAGATCAATATGCTCCAGGATATGCTCCAGCTGCTGGAACAGGTGGCTAGAAGCGGCAAGGAACTGGTCATCATCGCTGAAGACGTAGAAGGCGAAGCACTGGCTACCCTCGTAGTGAACCGCCTGCGCGGCACTCTGAAATGCGCTGCTGTCAAGGCTCCTGGCTTTGGCGATCGCCGCAAGGCTATGCTGCAGGATATCGCTATCCTCACCGGCGGCCAGGTGATTTCTGAAGAAATGGGCCGCAACCTGAACAGCGCAGGCCTGGCAGATCTGGGCACCGCTCATCAGATCCGCATCACCAAAGACAACACCACCATCGTTGGCGGTGCCGGTGACAAAGACGAAATCAAAGCCAGAGTGGCTCAGATTCGTGAACAGTACAAAGAAGCTACTTCCCAGTTCGACAAAGAAAAACTGCAGGAACGCCTGGCTAAGCTGTCCGGCGGTATCGCAGTCATCGAAGTCGGCGCTGCTACTGAAGTAGAAATGAAGGATAAGAGACTGCGCATCGAAGACGCTCTGAACGCCACTAGAGCCGCTGTAGAAGAAGGTATCGTAGCCGGCGGCGGCACTACCCTCCTCGACATCCAGGCAAGCCTCGATACCATCGAAGCAGAAGGCGATGTAAAGACCGGTGTGAACCTGGTTCGCCACGCTATCGAAGCTCCTGTCCGTCAGATCGCTGACAACGCAGGTCTCGAAGGCGCTATCGTAGCTGAAAAGGTCAAGGAAGCAGGCCAGGGCATCGGCTACAACGCTGCAGAAGATAAATACGAAGACATGATGGCTGCCGGCATCGTAGACCCGGCTAAGGTCACCAGAAGCGCACTGCAGAACGCTGCCTCCATCGCAGCCCTCGTCCTCACCACCGAAGCTATCGTAGGCGAAATCCCGGAAGACAAACCGGCTATGCCTCCGATGCCGCAGGGCGGAATGATGTAATTTCATATAGAAATTTCTGAAGTGAAATAAAAAAGACACCGCGAGATTTGTCTCGCGGTGTTTTTGCTTGCTCCTTTTACCCCATTCCTCTGGAAGGGGGAGGGCTGGTGTGTTTACCTGCTTCGTCATAGCTAGGAGCCTGGAGCTATGAGCTTGGAGCTCCGCTGGAGAAAAGGGGGGCACCAAGAGAGGTATTTCCAGGGAACGGTAAATAGCTAAACGGTAAACGAATTGTGTCAGCAGATATGTATGTACTCTTTATCTTCATTGTACAGCATGCTTACTGTCGCTAGCCAAGCTCCCAGCTCCAAGCTCCTAGCTCAAAGCTATGAGGGAGCAGGTAAGTATGCCATATCCCCTATCCTTGATGCCTTTTTCTATGTTACAATCATAAGAAAACAGAAATGGAGAATCTTATGGAATCTTTGAAAAAAGTGATCATCAGCAAGCGGGCTGAGATGGCGGCCAAGGGCGGGCATCCTTGGATTTATGGGACGGAAATCGAATTCGCGGACGACGGCATCGCGCCGGGCGACATCGTGCGGGTGGAGTCGAAGAAGGGAAAGTTTGTGGGAAGCGGTTTCTACAATCCCCATTCGAAAATTACGGTCCGCATTTTTTCTACCAATGCGAATGATTCGTTTAATGCGCTCTTCTGGAAGCGCCGGGCGGCTTACGCCGTGGACTATCGCCTGCAGGTGATGAGACCGGAGGATTACGATTGCTGCCGCTTGGTCTTTGGCGAAGCGGACCAGCTGCCGGGGCTCACGGTGGATCGCTTCGGTGATGTGCTGTCGGTGCAGGTGCTGTCCTTGGGCATGGAGCTCCACAAAAAAGAATTTTTGGATGGACTCATCGAAGTGCTTCGCGAAAGAAATCTGACCGTTTCCTGTGTGTACGAAAGAAATGACGTGAAGATCCGCGAGCTGGAGGGCATGAGCCAGTACAAAGGATTTTATAAGTCCGAGCTCTTGGATCCCTCGGCAGAGAAAACTCTTGTGGACATCGTAGAGAATGGCATTCGCTACACCGTGGACGTGGAGAACGGACAGAAGACAGGCTTCTTCTTGGATCAGAAATTCAATCGCCTGGCGGCGGCGCAGATCGCCAAGGGCCGCCACGTGCTGGACTGCTTCACCCACACCGGCGCCTTCGCGCTGAACGCAGCGAAGGGCGGCGCCGCTTCCGTAACGGCTCTGGATATTTCTGACGAAGCCGTAGCCATGACCGCAAGGAACGCCGAGCAGAATGGCCTTGATGTAAAAGCCCAGCAGGCGGACGTTTTCGATTTCCTGACGGAGCTGGATAAGAAAAAGGATCACACCTACGACTACATCATCCTCGACCCGCCGGCCTTCACGAAGTCCGCGCAGACTGTCCGCGATGCTTTCCGGGGTTATAAGGAAATCAATTTCCGCGCCATGAAAATCCTTCCCCGCGGCGGGTACCTCGCTACCTGCTCCTGCTCCCACTTCATGGGCGAAGAGCTTTTTGTGAAAATGGTAAAGGAAGCGGCCAGAGACGCCGGCGTCACGCTCCGCCAAATCGAATTCCGCCAGCAGGCCCCGGACCATCCCATCCTCATGACCGTGCCGGAAACCTATTATCTGAAATTCTTCCTCTTCCAAATTGTATAGTCATAACGCAATCAAAAAACTCCTCGAGCTTTGCTCGGGGAGTTTTTTCTCTCCATCTCCCCCCCCTTCCTTTGGAAGGGGGAGGGCCCGAAG
>CAVKMC010000233.1:0-3573 GCA_963657285.1 Agathobacter sp. | reverse complement strand
GGCCGGTGGCGATGATGACGATGCCATCCTTCGGGATTTCTTCGATTTCCTTTTCCACGACATGGATCAGCGAATGATTCTTCACCTTTTCGGTCACGGCCTGGGCATATCCCATACGGTCCACCGCCAAAGCGCCGCCGGCCGGCACACTATGGGTGTCTGCGGCATCCATAATAAGAGAATGGAGATGGCGCATTTCTTCTTTTAGAAGTCCCACAGCATTGGTGAGCCCGGCAGCGCGAAGCGAATTGCTGCACACCAATTCACCGAAGTAGGCGGTGTGATGCGCTGGCGTCTGTTTGGCGGGACGCATTTCGATGAGCTCTACAGGGATTCCCATTTCCGCCAGCTGCCAGGCCGCTTCGCTTCCCGCAAGGCCCGCGCCGACGACTGTTACATGTTTATTTTCTGGATTCAATTTTTATTCCTCAGTTTTCTTCGATCTTCTTCTCGTGGTTTTCTTCGGTGCTTCTTCGCCTTCTACCTTCTTGGTTCTCCGTTTCGGATGGGTGGGGCAGTCGGCGTTGGAGCAGGAAATGATTTCCTTACCGGTCTTATATACCTTTCTCGTCATGATGGCGCCGCAGACCTCACAGAATTGGTTGATCGGCTCATTCCAAAGCGCCATGTCGCACTTGGGATAGGCGCTGCAGCCATAGAAGACGCGGCCTCGCTTGCTTCGGCGCTGCACCATATGGCCTTCGTGGCATTTCGGACACACGATGCCGGTATCGATGACGATGGATTTATTGGCATTGCAAGAGGGGCACTTCAGGTAGCGACCATAGGGCCCCTGGCGATAAACCATGAGGGTACCGCAGTTGTCGCATTTCACGTCAGAAACTTCCTCGGGACCTTCGGCGAGGCTGTATGGCTTGATGTTCTTGCAGTCCGGATAGTTCGGGCAGGCCAGATATTTCCCGTAGCGGCCGATCTTCACGATCATCTTGGCCCCGCATTTCTCACAGGTCACATCGGAAACCTCTTGGTTTTCCTTCTTATCCTTTTCGGCTTCCACATTGGCCTCGGAGAGCTCCTTGGAGAAGACGTCGTAGAAGCCGCCCATGACCTTCTGGTAAGTGGCTTTGCCTTCGGCGATTTTATCGAGCCAATTTTCCAGGTTCGCTGTGAAGCCCACATTGATGATGCCTTCGAAATATTTCTTCAAAAGATCTGTCACCTTAAAGCCGATGTCGGTGGGGACGAATTGCTTGCCATCCTTGGTCACGTAGCGGCGCTTCTGGATGGTATCCAAAATGGGCGCGTAGGTAGACGGGCGACCGATCCCTTTTTCTTCCAGGGTCTTGATGAGGCTGGCTTCGGTGTAGCGGGCCGGCGGCGCGGTGAAGTGCTGCTCCCCTTCCGCCTTCTCGTTCATCACCGCCTGGCCCTTTCTAAGCGGCGGCAGGAAATTTTCTTCCTCATCCTTTTTCTTGGAGGAAATCGAAAGAATCGTGAAGCCCGGGAAAAGCACATGGACGCCGGTGGCCTTCAAGAGATAGTCGCCGCACTGGATGGAGGCAGTGGTGCTCTGCTGGAGCTGCGGCGCCATCTGGGAGGCGATGAAGCGATTCCAAATGAGGGTGTAGAGCCGCATCTGGTCGCGGGAAAGCACGTGTGTCAGAGCGGACGGCGGGAATTGCAAATTCGTGGGACGGATGGCTTCGTGGGCATCCTGGGAGTCCTTCGCCTTGCTGAAGACATTCGGCTTCGGCGGCAAATATTCGCTGCCATAGACCGACTCGATATAGGGGCGCACCAGCTTGATCATTTCATCGGAAATACGAGTGGAGTCGGTACGCATATAGGTGATAAGACCCACATGGCCCACGTCAGGGATTTCTACGCCTTCGTAGAGATTCTGGGCCAGCATCATGGTTTTCTTGGAACTGAAATTGAGTTTATTCACCGCATCCTGCTGCATGGTGGAGGTGGTGTAGGGAGGCTTCGTCTTTCTCTGCTTTCTGGACTTGGTGACCGATATGATTTCCGCCATCTTCCTGGAAATCCCAGTCACTGCCGCATCGGCTTCGGTCTGGTTGTGAAGCTCTGCTTCTGCGCCCCGGATCTGGGTGAGCTTCGCTTTGAAAAGCTCGCCCTTCTCTGTGCGATAGAGGGCTTCTACGGTCCAATATTCCTCGGCCTGGAAGGCACGGATTTCCTCTTCTCTTTCGCAGATGAGGCGAGTCGCTACCGACTGCACGCGGCCGGCGGAAAGGCCCCGATATACCTGACGCCACAGCCAAGGAGAAAGCTTGTAGCCCACCAAACGGTCCAGCACGCGGCGAGCCTGCTGGGCGTCCACACGATTCAGGTCGATGGGCTCGGGATGCTCGATGGCCTCGCGGATCGCCGGCGGCGTGATTTCATGGAACGCAATGCGCACATTGTCCTCCGGATTCACATCCAGGAGCTTGGAAAGGTGCCAAGAAATCGCTTCGCCTTCGCGATCAGGGTCCGTTGCCAGAAGGATGTCTTGGCACTGGTTCGCTGCCTTCTGCAAATCCTTGATTACCGTGGCCCGCTCGGTGGAATTCACATACTCCGGCGCAAAGCCATTGTCGATTTCTACGCCCAAGGTGCGCTTCGGGAGATCCCGCAAATGGCCCATGGACGCCATGACCTTATAATTGGGCCCCAGGATGCGCTCGATGGTCTTCGCCTTGGCAGGAGACTCCACCACCACCAAGTGCTTGCCATTGGCCTTCGGCTTTCTCTTGAATGGTTTCTCCGCCCGGCGGGTCTTTTTCTCTATAGTAATGGTTCTGGTGATAGGCAATGTAATTCCTCCAAAAATTAGTGCTTTAAACGTTTGAGATTTAGTGGTCGGTGATTAGTGGTCAGTAATTAGTAATTGGGACGCATTTGACCGAATCGAGCCGATGCATGCATGCCTTCTTTCAGAAGAAAGCTACTGTTACGGCGGATGCTTGGGGCGGTGATCGTTTGAGCGCAAATGAGATAGCAGTCAAACGCGCCCTGATCACTGATCACTGATTCCTAAATCCTAATTACTGATCACTAATTACTGAATACTAAATCGATGGCGTTAATCGGTTCACTTCCGTGTCACAATAAAGCGTCCACTCCCCACTTCCTTGATGTAGCCCTTGAGCTGCAGCTGCAGGAGGAGCATGGTCACTTTCACGACGGAGAGGCCGGACTGCTGCAGGATGTCCTCCGACGTCACTTCTGTATCTGTACAGCAGAAACGATACACCAATTCCTCTTCCAATGTCAACTGTTCCATGAAACCTTTTGGATTAGAATTTTCTTCCTTTTCCTCCCAGCCATATTCCGAGAGGATGTCTTCCGCCGACGTGCAGCAGATCGCGCCGTTTCGTATCAGCTGATTGGTCCCTTTGCAGGAAAGGAGCCAAATGCTTCCGGGTACCGAGAAGACGTCACGGCCTTCCTCCAAAGCGAAATCCGACGTGATGAGGGAACCGCTTCGCTCTGCTGCCTCCACCACCAGGATCCCGCGACTCATACCGGCGATGATGCGATTTCTTGCGGGAAATTGCCGGCCCAGTGGCGGCGTGCCGGGGGGATATTCGGAAATCAGAGTACCTC
>CAVKMC010000232.1:0-3573 GCA_963657285.1 Agathobacter sp. | reverse complement strand
TTATCCCTAAATCTCCAACTATCTCATCATTTTAACTTCTCAACATGAGGCTACCATGCGACAATGTAAAACGATTCTTATATTTCTCCTTCTCGGCCTCACTTGGCTCTCGCTTTTCTATTTGACCGGGAGCAAGACGCCTTGGCAGATCTTTGCTTCCAACGAGTCCGGGGCGGCGCATACGATTTCCTTAGGTGACATGGCCGGGCGGCAGTATGACCGCATGGGCTTTGACGGCGGCGAGGTGCGGTATGTGAAGTCCGACAAGGGCTGGCTGGTGGGCACGGTGAATGGGGAGCTCATCCACTTCGACAAGGAAGGCGAGGAGCTGTGGCGCCACTCGGTGGGCGGCGGGCAGATCCGCGGCATCGCTGTGTCCCAGGATGAAAAAGTGGTCTACATCGGTGAGAAAAGTCCCGACGGCATGGTGTACGCCATGGATGTGAAGAATGGGGATATTCTGTGGCGCTTCGAAGGGGCTGAGGTCCTTGGCTACGAGGCGGACATCCAGGCGGAGCCCACGGCGATCCATATTTCCACCGACAAAGCGGGGAACGCTTACGTGGTCTTTTACCGCTACACCTTGGACAAGGAAGGGAAGCGGAGCTACCTCTCCCGCATCATTTCCTTCGCCCCCGACGGCAGCGAGCGCTGGCGGTATCCGCGCGATGGAAATATGGATGTGTGGGTGAATTGCGGCGACGTCACCGACGGCACCGGCCGCTTCGCCTTCGCCACGGCGAACTACGATAAAGACAAAGAAAAGAAGGCCTCCTTCCGCTATCGGGAAAATGTCTATGTCCTGGATAGCGGGAGCGGCGAGCTCATCCACGCCATCGAAATCCCGCCGGTGGATCGCTTCGGCACTACGACCATCCGAAATGGCCTCTCCTACTCGGCGGACGGAGAGCATCTGGTGGCCATGGCCAGCGACGGGCGAGGCTTCTTCATGGATAAGGATGGAAATATCCAGTGGGAGCGTACGATTTCCAAGGTCATGCAGGTGGGCGGCAGCTGGTACTTTGCTGCCGGTCGGGACGCGCTCTTTGACGGCGACCTGGTGCTCTTTGCCACCATCAATACCTTCAATCGGGAAAATTGGCAGCTTCCCGCGCCGGTGCTCCATCCGTCGGGAAATAGCCTTTTCGCATTTAAGAAAGACGGCACCTATCTCTATCGCTACACCGCGCCGGCAGAAATCGAAGAGACCGCGGTGGCCGGCGGCGTCTGCGCTCTCGCGGTAGGGCGGAATGTACGAAATCACGACTACAAAGCCCACGGCGCCTTCGTGGTGAGCCTCAAGGACGGCACGCTTCTCAATGAATACCACACCGCCGGCCCCCTGCAGACCCTAGCGATTTCCGATGACGGACACCACATCGCCGGCATCGAGCTTCCCGCCGTGACGCCGGAAGGAAATCTCATCGGGGCGTATAGGTTGCATTTATGGGAGAGATAGTTTTGGGTAGTCGGTAGTCGGTAGTCGGTGGTCGGTAGTCGGGGAGCGCGTACCTGCTTCGTCATAGCTAGGAGCTTGGAGCTAGGAGCTTGGAGCTCTATTGGTGTCTTTTGGCATTTAATAACGTTGTAAGCAAACGAGTTTTGCCTGCTTCATGAATTTACTGTTTGCCATGACTACTGTCGCAAGCGGGGCTCCTAGCTCCAGGCTCCAAGCTCAAAGCTATGACGAAGCAGTTCCGCGGATATATGGAGGAAATATGATCAGTCGATTTATGAAATATTACCGGCCCTACTTGGCCATCCTGGTGTGGGTGGTGGTGGGGACCTTTGCCATGGCGGGGCTGGACTTGGTATTTCCTGTGGTAGTGAAAAATCTGATCCAGGACGTGCTGCCCCATGGGGACATGAAGCGGCTTTTCATCGGTTCGGCGGGGCTTTTGGCGCTCTATCTTTTGAGCTTCGCCATCCACTACGCGGTGCAATACTACGGCCATGTGATGAGCGCGTCCATCGAGCACGACATGCGGCGGGATCTTTTCGCCCATATGGAGAAGCTCTCCTTCCATTACTATGACAACGAAAAGACCGGGCAGCTGCTATCCCGCATCACCAGCGATGTGACGGAAATCAGCGAGCTCTCTTTCCGCGGGCCGAACGACGTGCTCCTTTGCGGCGTCATCATGGTGGGTACCTTGGTGGTGATGGTGGTGATGAATTGGCAGCTGGCCCTCATCATCGGCACGCTTCTGGTGGCCAAGAGTCTCCATACGGTGAAGGTGAATAAGAAAATGAAAACCGCTTTCCGGCAAAATCGCAAGAAAGCGGGGGAGGTCAGCGCGCGGGCGGAGGAAAGCCTCTCGGGCATCCGCCTGGTGAAGGCCTTTGTGAAGGAGGACTTCGAGCTCGCGCGGTTCTCGGCGAAAAGTGAGGAGCTCCGGGAGACTCGTTTCGCGTCGAATAAGCTCATCGCTTATTTCTCGGGGAGCATCAATTTCTTTACCAATTTCATCAATGTGGTGGTGATCCTCGCCGGCGGGTGGATGATCCACGAGGGGACGCTGCTCTTGTCCGATTTCGTGGCGTTCCTGCTCTATGTGAATATCTTCATGAAGCCGGTCTTCCGCTTGACCATCTTGGCCGAGGTGTACCAACGAGGCATGGCGGGGTTCCAGCGGTTTGAGGAAATCATGGATACAGAGCCTTCCATCGAGGACCCGGCCCATCCGATTTCCTTGGGTGAGGTGAAAGGAAATATTGATTTCCAAGATGTGTCCTTTGGCTACGACGAGGGGCGCACCATCCTCCATCATCTATCCTTCCATATCCCCGCGGGGAAAACGGTGGCCTTTGTGGGCGAGACCGGGGCGGGGAAGAGCACTCTCGTGAATCTGCTCCTTCGCTTCTACGAGGTGTCCGAAGGCGCTATCACCTTGGACGGGAAGAAGCTCTCTGACCTGGCGCAGCAGGACCTCCGCGAGCACATCGGCATGGTGCAGCAGGACGTCTTCCTCTTTGGCGATACCATCGCGGAAAATATCGCCTATGGCAGGGAGGATGCGACGAAGGGGGAAATCGAGCGGGCCGCCAAGCTCGCCGCCGCCGACGACTTCATCGAAGAGCTTCCTCACGGCTACGATACGAAGGTGGGCGAGCGGGGCGTGAAGCTCTCCGGCGGACAGAAGCAGCGCATCGCCATCGCCCGCGTCTTTCTCAGAAATCCGCCGGTGGTGATCTTCGACGAAGCCACCTCGGCTCTCGATACGCAGACCGAGAAAAAGGTGCAGAAAACCTTGGACGATCTGGCGAAGAACCGCACCACCATCATCATCGCCCACCGTCTCTCGACTGTCAGAAATGCCAACTGCATCTATGTCCTAGACCAGGGCCACGTGATCGAAGAAGGCAGCCACGACGAGCTGATGGAAAGGAAGGGGAAATACTTCGCGCTGTATGAGGCGCAGAAAAAGAAGAAAGGGGAGGAATGAAGGGCAAACAAAAAAGCCGCAAACTCTTTTGTCGAGAGTTTGCGGCTTTTGATTTTAGTATTTAGTATTTAGTGATCAGTGATTAGTACGCATTTGACGGCACAGTCAAATGTGCCAAGCCCTCTTC